>NZ_JBBYGR010000053.1:0-62986 GCF_038405005.1 Xanthomonas sp. JL1
TGGCAGAGACGATGTGGCGGTTCAACCGCCGTTTCGATCTGACCCGGCTGGTGCCCAGCTTGCTGGCCGCAGCAGCCGCCAGCAAGCCGTGGTCCGAGCGGGCCCTGCGTGATGTCACCATGTTCACCGCTGAAAGTGCGTGCTAATCAGGACGGTTAATGCACGTGTACACCGTATGCCAGTTGCCAAAGCGCTCGGACAGACCGCGCCATTTGCAGCCATGCTCTGCGACGTAAAGAAGGGCGTTGACTACCTGCAGGTTGGTCATGCTGACATTGCCGCGTTGCAAAGGTAGGCAATGCTCGATGAGTGCAAATTGTGCTGGCGTGATCTCCATGCCCAATAGTTTAATCGCTCGAGACATTAATGTTAACAGGCCCTAGATAACGCACTGATGCCGTTCTATTCGACCAAGCGCAATGGCACCGGCCTTGGCCTCGCACTTACCCGCGAAATTGCCGAAGCGCATGGCGGCCGCATCTGGCTGCACAACCGCGAACACGGCGGATTGTGCGTGACCTTGCTGTTGCCGTTGGCGGCGTGAAAGCAGCAAGGCGCTCAGGACGGAATAACGCTTGGGATCCATGCAACCCAGGCGCTGCATCAGACCGCCGGTAGCGGACGCGCGTCGCGCACGTCGTCGCAGCGCCCCGGGGTGCGATCGGCGTTACCGCGGGAATGCCTGTCGCGCCCAGGTGCGCTCCTACACGTTCGATGCGTTGCGGCGCTGCACCGGCGGCTGAGCCACACAGGGCACGCCAGCCGCCTCGACGCGCCGAGAACGGCGGAACTGTCGCGCGCTTGGATGGGTCGCGCCGCCAAGCGCCATCAGCGCCAGAGCGGCGCTGTTCTCTGCGATGCAGCGTGCAGCCTATTTCTTGGTCGGCCGTTCCCAGCCTTCGATCACGGTCTGCCGCGCACGCGTCACCGTGAGCTGGCCCGCCGGTGCATCGCGCGTGACCACCGACCCGGCACCGATGGTGGAGTTGGCGCCAATTTCGATCGGCGCCACCAACGCGCTGTTGGAGCCGACAAACGCGCCATCGCCGATGGTGGTCTGCGACTTGTTCACTCCGTCGTAGTTGCAGGTGATGGTGCCGGCACCGATGTTGACCTTGCTGCCGATCACCGCATCGCCCAAGTAGGTCAGATGGTTGGCCTTGCTGTCGACGCCCATGGTGACCTTCTTGGTCTCCACGAAATTGCCGATATGCACGCCATCGGCCAACACGGTGCCCGGGCGCAGCCGCGCGAACGGGCCGATCTGCACCGCGCCTTCGGTAATCACGCCTTCCAGGTCGCTGTGCGCACGCACCTGCGTGCCGGCACCGAGCGTGACATCGCGCAGCCGCACGAACGGGCCGATCACCACGTCATCGCCCAGCGTCACCTCGCCTTCCAGGATCACATCGATATCCAGCTGCACATCGCGACCCACCTGCACGCTGCCACGCTGCTCCACACGCGCCGGGTCGGCCATGCGCACGCCCTGCAGGCACAGCGCGCGCGCAGTGCGTAGCTGCCAGGCGCGTTCGAGCTGGGCGAGTTGCCACGGGTCGTTGGCACCCTCCACGTCCTGCGGGTCGGCCACATGCACCATGTCGGCCGGTGTGAAATCGGCAGCGGCGCTGGCGAACACATCGGTGAGATAAAACTCGCCCTGCGCATTGTCGTTGGACAAGCCACCCAACCAGCGGCGCAGTGCGGTGGATTCGGCGGTGAGGATGCCGGTATTGATGGTGCGGATGCGGCGCTGTTCGTCGTTGGCGTCCTTCTGCTCGACGATGGCGGCCACCTTGCCTTCCGCATCGCGCAGAATGCGTCCATAGCCGGTGGGATCGGCCAGTTCGGCCACCAACACCGCCATGCGGCCCGGTGCATGCAGCAACTGCAACAGGCTTTCGCTGCGGATCAGCGGCACATCGCCGTACAACACGAGCACCCTCGCCGCGTCGGGAATCGCAGGCATCGCTTGCTGCACGGCATGTCCGGTGCCCAGCTGCTCGCGCTGCGCGGCCCACTGCAGATCGCTTTGATCGGCAAAGGCGGCCTGCACCTGATCGCTGCCGTGCCCGTACACGATATGGATCGCCGCCGGCTGCAGCTGCCGCGCGGTGGCGATCACGTGCGCCAGCATCGGCTGGCCCGCCAGCGGCTGCAGGACTTTGGGCAGGGACGAGCGCATGCGCTTGCCCTCGCCCGCGGCCAGGATCACAACGTGCAGGGGCAGAGTCATCAAGACATTCCAGGCATATAGATGGCTAAATTCTAGTCGCTGCACCCCGTCGCGTCGTTGCCCGGATGCAGTGTTGGTCTGCGATAACGGCGTTTGCGCCTCACTGCCGCTAGGATAGGCGCCCCTTTCCTCGCTGCAGCACGCATGAGTCTGTTCCGCCAAGGCAGCCAGTTCATGATGATCGGCGCCCTGCAGCTGGCGGTGGATTGCAGCATTTTCATTGCCGCCACCGCCGCAGGCATGCCCGCGGTGCCAGCCAATCTGCTGGGGCGCATCGGCGGCGCCATGCTCGGCTTCTGGCTCAATGGCCGCTACACCTTCGCCCAGCAGGGCAATGCGCGGCTGGGTTGGCAACGCTTCCGCCGCTTCGCGCTGATGTGGCTGTTGCTCACCGTGATCAGCACCTGGCTGCTCTCGACTACGGTGGATCTGCTCGGCCTACGCCAGGCGTGGCTGGCAAAACCGCTGGTCGAAGGCGGCTTGGCGATCGTGTCGTTCTTCCTGGGCCGGCATGTGGTGTACCGCTGATCGGGGCATGCGCACACAGCCAGCGGTTGTTCGGCTGTCTGGCGACATGACGCCGAGTGGAGCACCGCTTGCGCGCAGATATGCCGCAGCGGAGTAACTGCATCGTCTCACGTGCTGATCGGTCGCAAGTCCGTCTTTGTAAGCTCTGACGCGGCATCCATACCGCGCAAGGTCCTGTGCCGGTAGGCGGGCAAGTGCCAGTCGAGTTGGCCGGTGTACATGGCTTTCAGTCAAGCAGCCGGCAACTTTGTATGTGGTGTCCTCGCTGATTGCGGGACGATTGGCGGCATGGATACCGCCATCGAGCCCCCAAGGACGGTTTTACGGTGTGTCCCGCGAGCGGTGAGGACACCGCGCCTTCGACACACCCAGCATTTGATGCGGACGTCTGACTGCATTCACCAAGATGCGGCCGACAACACCAGCGAACGCACCACTGGGAGAGCGCTTATCCGTTTTGTCAGCCGCTCTGAACAGCACGACGGCGAGTGGCGCATCGCAGACCGGTTCGACCGCGCTGGATCAGTGGCAAAAATCGCCCAGGCCGCGCACCAGTGCTGCATGATGCAGTGCATCCAGCTGCCACTGCTTTGCGTAATGCGATGCCGCACGCGCCGTGCTGGCGGGGCAGTCGGGCGCGCTGCGCGCTGATGCCACATCGGCCAGCGCATCGAGCAGTTCGCCCTGCAGTTGATCCAGGCGTGTGCGCAGCGCGGCGAGATCCGGACGTGCGGTGTCCGGCGCACGTCCGCGCTCGTGCCAACGGTTCAACAGCGCGTACTGCACCGACTTGTTGGCTTCGATTTGCTGGCCAAAGAAGCGCGCCGCGTCGTCGGCATCTAGCCCGTGCGCTGGCGCCTGATCGCGCACCCTTTGCAACACCGCCGCCTCGCGCGCCTGATCCAGCACCGGCTTGCCGCTGTCCCACTTGCTCAGCGCCACTGCATCGCCGATGGCATTGCGCTGCACGATGCGGTCCATCAACAGATCCAGCGGCGGCTGGCTGCGCGCCGGCAATGCGCACCCCAGCAGTAGTCCGGCGGCCAACAGGCCGGTCACTATGTAAGCGCGAATGCCATCGATCGAGCGGGCCATACAGGTTCCTCAACGTACCTGGATCACTTTGCCATGCACCACTGCCGGGCAGCGCTGCGCCAAGGCACGCAGTGTGCCTACCACAGGCCACGGTCGATTCGCGGACCCGCAGACGCATCTCCAAAAACGAAAACGCCGACACGATGGTCGGCGTTTCCGACGTTCTCTTCTGCAGATGAACTTGCAGCTGCTGGCAATGCATGCCCACCCATCGGGCCGGCATGCAACCGCTTAGTGCTTGAGGTTGCGACGCAAGCGCTCCAGTGCCTGCAATTGCACCGTGGCCTCGGTCAGCCGACGCTGCGCCTCGGCCACGTCCACCGTGTTGCCACGGTTGGCCAGCAGCCGCTCGGCCTCTTCCTTGACCTTGCGCACGGCCGCCTCTTCGATGTCCTGCGCACGCACCGCGGTGTCGACCAGGATGGTCACCACCTGCGGCTGCACTTCCAGGATGCCGCCGGAAATAGCGAAATCCAGATGTTCGCCATTGGCGGTGATCACCACCACCTTGCCCGGCTTCAGGCGCGTGATCAGCGGCGCGTGCTTGGGCGCAATACCCAACTCGCCCAGCTCGCCGGTGGCCACGACCAGCGTCGCCTCACCGTGGAAGATTTCCTTCTCGGCGCTGACGATGTCGCAACGGATAGTGCTCATGCTGCCTCACTCTGTGAGGCGGGGATTGGGGATTCGGGATTCGGGATTCGCAACCGCAGCTTTCACTGTGGTCACTTACCTCGTTTCCGCTCCCCAATTACCGCCGTACCTAATCCCAAATCCCCAATGCCAAATTCCGGCTCTTACGCCTTGGCGCTCATCTTGTTGGCTTTCTCGACGGCTTCTTCGATGCTGCCGACCATGTAGAACGCCTGCTCCGGTAGGTGGTCGTATTCGCCGTCGCAGATCGCCTTGAAGCCGCGGATGGTGTCCTTCAGCGAGACGTACTTGCCCGGGGAGCCGGTGAACACTTCGGCCACGTGGAAGGGCTGGCTGAAGAAGCGCTCGATCTTGCGTGCGCGCGACACCGACTGCTTGTCTTCTTCGCTCAGCTCGTCCATGCCCAGGATGGCGATGATGTCCTTCAGTTCCTTGTACTTCTGTAAGGTCTGCTGGACGCGCTGGGCGGTGTCGTAATGCTCGTGACCGATCACCAGCGGGTCCATCTGGCGGCTGGTGGAGTCCAGCGGATCCACAGCCGGGTAGATACCCAGCGAAGCGATGTTACGGCTCAGCGTGACGGTCGAGTCCAAGTGGGCGAAGGTGGTCGCCGGCGACGGGTCGGTCAGGTCGTCCGCAGGCACGTACACCGCCTGGATCGAGGTGATCGAACCGCTCTTGGTCGAGGTGATGCGTTCCTGCAGCACGCCCATTTCTTCGGCCAGAGTGGGCTGGTAACCCACGGCCGACGGCATACGGCCGAGCAGCGCGGACACTTCGGTACCGGCCAGCGTGTAGCGGTAAATGTTGTCCACGAACAGCAGCACGTCCTTGCCCTTGCCGTTGGCGTCCTTCTCGTCGCGGAAGTACTCGGCCATGGTCAGGCCGGTCAGCGCAACGCGCAGACGGTTGCCCGGCGGCTCGTTCATCTGGCCGTACACCATCGCGACCTTGTCCAGAACGTTGGAGTCCTTCATCTCGTGGTAGAAGTCGTTGCCCTCGCGGGTACGCTCGCCCACGCCGGCGAACACGGACAAGCCGCTGTGCGCCTTGGCGATGTTGTTGATCAGTTCCATCATGTTGACGGTCTTGCCGACGCCGGCGCCGCCGAACAGGCCGACCTTGCCGCCCTTGGCGAACGGGCACATCAGGTCGATGACCTTGATGCCGGTTTCCAGCAATTCGGTGCTGGAGGACTGGTCTTCGTACGACGGTGCGCCGCGATGGATTTCCCAATGGTCCGACGCCTGCACGTCGCCGGCTTCGTCGATCGGACGACCCAGCACGTCCATGATGCGGCCCAGCGTACCGGCACCGACCGGCACCGAGATGGCGCGCTCGGTGTTGGTGGCCAGCAGGTTGCGCTTCAAGCCGTCGGTGGAGCCGAGCGCAATCGTGCGCACGACGCCGTCGCCGAGCTGCTGCTGCACTTCCAGGGTGATTTCGGTGCCTTCGACCTTCAGCGCGTGATACACCTTCGGCACTTCATTGCGCGGGAATTCGACGTCGACGACCGCGCCGATGATCTGAACGATCTTGCCCTGACTCATTTTGCTGCTCCGGTTAGCTTTGTTCTGTCCGAGTGGCCGATGCCATCTCGTGGAATTTTGTGATTTGGGATTCGTGAGTGGGGATTCGCAAGGGCGCAATTCGCTGCGCTCCAACCAATCCCGAATCCCCAATCCCGGCGGTACTTATACGGCGGCCGCGCCGCTGACGATTTCCGAAATCTCCTGGGTAATCGCCGCCTGACGTGCCTTGTTGTAGACCAGTTGCAAGGTGCCGATCATCTTGTTGGCGTTGTCGCTGGCGGCCTTCATCGCCACCATGCGCGCGGCATGTTCGGACGCCACGTTTTCCAGCACGGCCTGGTACACCAGCGACTCGATGTAACGCGTCATCACGTGCTCCAGCACGCTGGCGGCATCGGGTTCGTACAGGTAATCCCAATCGTGGTGCGCCACCTTGTGCTCGGCGGCAGGCAGCGGCAGCAGCTGATCGAAGCTGGCCTTCTGCGTCATCGTGTTCACGAAGCGGTTGTAGACCAGATACACGCGGTCGACCTTGCCTTCGATGAAGGCATCGATCATCACCTTGATCACACCGATCAGCTGTTCGACCTGCGGGCTATCGCCCAGGTGGGTCACGCTACCGACCATGTTGACCTTGATGCGACGGAAGAACGCCGACGCCTTCTGGCCGATGGTCACCACGTCGATCTCAGCGCCTGTGCCCTGCCAGGGGCGCACTTCGCCCAGCATCTTGCGGAACAGGTTGTTGTTCAAACCGCCGGCCAGGCCGCGGTCGGAAGAGATCACGATGTAGCCGACCCGCTTGACCTGCTCACGCTCGATCAGGAACGGGTGCTGGAAATCGGTGCTGGCCTGCGCCAGATGGCCGATCACCTGCTTCATCGCCTGCGCATACGGACGCGAGGTCTTCATGCGCTCCTGCGCCTTGCGGATCTTGGAGGCCGAGACCATTTCGAGCGCGCGCGTCACCTTGCGGGTGTTCTGCACGCTCTTGATCTTGGTTTTGATTTCGCGTCCGCCTGCCATACTCGCTCGCTTCGCTCGCTTAGTGGGATTCGGGAATCGGGATTCGGGATTGGCTAACGCCTCCCTACCTCACCGCTTCCGAGAACCCCGGATGCCTAACGTCTGGGAAACAGAAGCGGGGCTGGGCATCAGCCAACGCCCCGAACCACCGCTTCTGCAAATTCCGAATGCCCAATCCCGAATCCCGGCGCCCTTACCAGGTGCCCGTGGTCTTGAACTCTTGGATGCCCTTCTTGAAGCTGGCTTCGATGTCGTTGTCCCAACCGCCGGTGCTGTTGATCTTGGAGACCAGTTCGCCCTGGGTGTTGGCGAAGTGCGCGTGCAGGCCTTCTTCGAACGCCAGCAGCTTGTTGACCGGCACGTCGTCGAGGTAACCCTCGTTGACGGCGTAGATCGACAGCGCCTGGTTGGCGATGGACATCGGCGCGTACTGCTTCTGCTTCATCAGTTCGGTGACGCGCTGACCGCGCTCGAGCTGCTTGCGGGTGGCTTCGTCCAGGTCCGAGGCGAACTGCGCGAACGCCGCCAGCTCGCGGTACTGCGCCAGCGAGATACGGATGCCGCCGGACAGCTTCTTGATGATCTTGGTCTGGGCTGCACCACCGACGCGCGACACCGAAATACCGGCGTTCACGGCCGGGCGGATACCGGCGTTGAACAGGTCGGTTTCCAGGAATATCTGGCCGTCGGTGATCGAGATCACGTTGGTCGGCACGAACGCGGACACATCGCCGGCCTGCGTTTCGATGATCGGCAGCGCGGTCAGCGAACCGGTCTTGCCGGTCACCGCACCGTTGGTGAACTTCTCCACGTAGTCCTCGGACACGCGCGCTGCACGCTCCAGCAGGCGGGAGTGCAGATAGAACACGTCGCCCGGATAGGCTTCGCGACCCGGCGGACGCTTGAGCAGCAGCGAGATCTGGCGGTAGGCCACAGCCTGCTTGGACAGATCGTCGTACACGATCAGCGCGTCTTCGCCGCGGTCCATGAAGTATTCGCCCATGGTGCAACCGGCGTACGGACTGATGTACTGCATCGCGGCCGATTCGGACGCGGTCGCAGCCACCACCACGGTGTGCGCCAGCGCGCCGTTTTCTTCCAGCTTGCGCACGATGTTGGCAACGGTCGAGGCCTTCTGACCGATCGCCACGTACACGCACTTGATACCGGTGCCCTTCTGGTTGATCACCGCATCGATCGCCAACGCGGTCTTGCCGGTCTGACGGTCGCCGATGACCAACTCACGCTGGCCACGGCCGATCGGGATCATCGCATCGACCGACTTGTAACCGGTCTGCACCGGCTGGTCGACCGACTTACGCCAGATCACGCCGGGCGCAACGCGCTCCACCGGTGCGGTCTGGGTGGCGCCCAGCGGACCCTTGCCGTCGATCGGCTCGCCCAGTGCGTTGACCACGCGACCCAGCAGTTCCGGACCCACCGGCACTTCCAGGATGCGGCCGGTGGTCTTGGCCACGTCGCCTTCGCGCAGGTTTTCGTAATCGCCCAGCACCACGGCGCCGACCGAATCGCGCTCCAGGTTCAGTGCCAGCGCGAAGGTGTTGTTCGGCAGTTCGATCATTTCGCCCTGCATCACGTCGGCCAGGCCGAAGATGCGCACGATGCCGTCGGACACGCTGGTCACGGAGCCTTCGTTGCGCGACTCTGCGGACAGCTTGACCGCTTCGATGCGGGTCTTGATCAGGTCGCTGATTTCGGAGGGGTTGAGCGTGGTTGCCATCGTTCAGTCCTAGGTGCCGGCCGCGGGGGCCGTGCGTTTATGTGAATTCAGTGGGCGAGCGAGCTTTGCAGACGCGCAAGCTTGCCCTTCAGCGAGCCGTCGATGACCACGTCGCCGGTGTCGATCACCGCGCCGCCGATCAGCGACGCATCGACTGCGGTGGTGATATCCACGTCGCGGCCGAAGCGCTTCTTCAGAGCAGCAGCGATCGTGTCCAGTTCGGTCTGGCTCATGGCAGCGGCCGAGGTCACCGTCGCCTTGACGACATGTTCGGCCTCGGCACGCAGGTGTTCGTACAAGCCTGCCACTTCCGGCAGCAGCGACAGCCGCTGCGCATCGGCAAGCACGCCGAGGAAACGCAGATAGTCCTCGCCCGCCTGCGGCGGCGCCAGCAGCGTCACTGCCTGTTCCTGGCCCAGGGCCGGGTTGAGCAGCAATGCGGCCACGCGCGGGTCGCCGGCCACCTGCGCCGAAAACGCCAGCGCATCGGACCAGGGCGCGAATGTGCCGCCCTCACGCGCGATCGCAAACGCGGCACGGCCGTAGGGACGGGCAAGGGTGAGGGCCTGACTCATCGCTTAAATCTCCGCCGCCAGCTCGTCGAGCAGCGCCTTGTGGGCGTTGGCGTCGATTTCGCGCTTGAGCAGCTTTTCTGCACCGCTGACGGCCAGCACCGAGACCTGCTTGCGCAGCTCCTCGCGGGCACGCGTGGCGGATGCGTCGATTTCGGTCTGCGCCAGTTCTTTCTGACGGTTGGCTTCGGCAATTGCCTCCAGCTTGGCCGCTTCGATGATCTGGTTGGCGCGCGCATGGGCCTGATCGATGATTTCGTTGGCCTTGGTGCGGGCGTCCTTCAGTACTTCATTGACCTTTTCCTGTGCCTGCGCCAGATCCTTCTGACTCCGATCGGCCGCAGCCAGACCTTCAGCGATCTTTTGCTGACGCTCTTCGATCGCCTGCAGCAGCGGCGGCCAGATTTTGGTCGCGACGATCCAGATCAGACCGGCGAAGGCCAGCGCCTGGGCAAAGATGGTAAGGGTGATATCCATGGGTCGCTCAATCGCTGTTTAGGGGTGAAAGCGCCACCGCACGGGCGGCACTTTCCGACCTTCATCCGCGGATGCAACCGCTGAGGGCTGCATCCACATCCTGCTACCGCTGGATCAGCCGGCAGCCTGCGACAGACGCTCGATGAACACCTGGGCCAGCGGGTTGGCGAAGGCGAACAGCAGGCCGACAGCGACGCTGATGATGAACGCCGCGTCGATCAGGCCTGCGGTGATGAACATACGCACCTGCAGCACCGGGATCAGTTCCGGCTGGCGCGCAGCCGATTCCAGGAACTTGCCAGCCATGATGGCCAGACCGAGGCCGGCACCCAGCGCGGCCAGGCCGATCATGATGCCGACGGCGAGGACGGTGGAGCTCTGGACTTGAGCGAGGTTGGTCAGGACGGCGAGGTTCATGGTGATCTCCGAACGAAAGTTTCTAAGGGTGATGGATGAAGCGGAATGAAGCAGATGAAGGGTGACGCAAACTCAGTGGCTGTCTTCGGCCAGGCTCAGATACACGATCGACAGCATCATGAAAATGAAGGCCTGCAGCGGAATCACCAGCAGGTGGAACAGCATCCAGCCAAGGCCGAATACGCCGCCAGCGACCATGCCGGCGATGCCCGCACCGCCCAGCACCCAGATCAGCAGGAAGACGATCTCGCCGCCGAACATGTTGCCGAACAGTCGCATCGCCAACGAAATCGGCTTGCTCAGCCACTCGACGATGTTCAAAAGCAGGTTGAACGGCATCATCCATTTGCCGAACGGCGCCGTGAGGAATTCCTTGGTCATGCCGCCCACGCCCTTGGAGCGCAGCGAGAACACGATCATCAGGAAGAACACGCTGATCGACATGCCCAAGGTGGCATTGACGTCGGCAGTGGGCACCGGCTTCCAGGCGTGCACGCCGACCCAGCTCAGCGGGATGGCGATGAAATCGGCCGGGATCATCTTGATGAGGTTCATCAACAGGATCCAGAAGAAGATGGTGATCGCGATCGGCGTCACCAGCTTGCTGCTGCCGTGATAGGTGTCCTTGGCCTGGCGGTCGACGAACTCCAGGCAGATTTCCACGAACGCCTGCCACTTGCCTGGTACGCCGGAGGTGGCATTCCGGGTCGCCGTCCAGAACGCCAGGACCATGACCAACCCCATCAACACCGCCATGATCAGGGTGTCGAGGTGGATGGTCCAAAACGTGCCGCCACCATCGCGAACCGGAAGGATCAGGTTGTGCAAGTGATGCTGGATATAGGAGGTAGGTGTTGCTGCCTCGCCCGCCATGTGTCCGGAGCCCTTTAAGTTCGAATCAGCGTCTGGCCAGAGCCAGAACCTGAAAAATCAGCCCGATGGCGATACCTGCCAACAAAGCCAGAGGAGGCAGCCGCCACAGGCCGAAGCCGAGCGCCAGCGCCACGAAAACCAACACCCACTTCAGCACCATCGCCAGAATCAGCCGCACCATGGCGATGCCGGCTGTCTGGATACCGCCACCTAGCGCGGTACGTGCCGCAACCCAACCGCCCAGCACCGTTGCAAATCCGGTCAATGCCAGACCTGCAGAGTAACCGGGACCGACCAACAGCAACCCCAGACTGGTTATAGCTACGGCGGCAAGCGGATATACCGCAGCGCGCAGCATCAACCGCCGACCCGCGTCAACGGAGTTCAGCACTACGGTTACCTTACGTGTGAATGAGTGGGAAGCGCAGTTGCGCCTCGTCGAGCCGCGAAAGTATAGCAATGGGACAAATTGCGAGACAACCGGCAGAGGTCATCGGTTGCTGCGATGCACCACGTGGTTGCTGCCACGAAGGGTGGGAACTTTGCCACAAACCGATGGTCAGAACTGGCGGCGCCTGCACATCCTCGTCGAAAGGTATCGCCGCAGGCCGCGTCTAGGAGCCCTGGGAGACCGGGGCTCCTGCTTTTTGTAAGCATTTTGTGCATCCCACGACCTTCCCATTGGCGGTCCTCCAATCGATACGCCGCTTGGCCGACTCTGCATGACGTTGGCGTTGGCGCCTGCGAGGGCATGCGACTCGACTAAAGGATGAGAGCGCCGCAAAGCGGACCGTTTTGTCCGATTGCTATGACTGCTTTCACGGTGACTGGACAGTTCTTTCACTTTTGAGAGACGCCGTCTTATCGAACATGCGCGGCGCAGGCCGAACTGCCTGACCATTCTTAAGAATTCGGAGCCCCCCATGAAACACCTGCTCGCACTGGCCATTCCGTGCGTCCTGGCTGCCGCGTATGCCGCGCCCGCGCATGCCGAAGACACCGATGACCGCTTCCAGATTCGTCTGGGCGCGATGAATGTCGACAACGACAACACCATCCGCGGCAACACGTTGCTGGCTGGCAACGATGTGTCGGTCAACGAAGACTTCAAGCTGGGCGGCAAGGAATGGGAGCCGCGCGTGGATGGCGTGTTCCGTATCAGCACCCGTCAGCGCCTGATCTTCGACTACTTCAAGTACGACAAGGATCGCCGCGAGACCCTGACCCAGGATCTGAGCGCCGGTGGCGTCACCGTGCCGTCGGGCAGCTTCATCAAGGGCGAGCTGAAGTATCAGGTTGCGACCTTTCTGTACGACTACTCGGTGGTCGACTCGCCGGAATTCAGCCTGGGCCTGCAGATCGGTGCCGAGTACGCCAAGGTCCAAGCCAATGCGTATGCCGACCTGGGGAGCATGTTCACCGGCAATGTCGTGGACGAAAGCGACGACGGCGCTGCGCCGGTCGTCGGTATCCGCTTTACGGCGCGTCCGAGCGAACACTGGCTGTTCAACGTGCAGGGCCAGTACCTCAACACCAGCTGGGGCGACTTCAGCCACTACGACGGCGACCTGAGCCGCGCCAACGCGATTGCCGAATACCGCTTCACCAAGAACTTCGGCATTTTTGCCGGCTACGACTGGTTCAAGCTGGACGTCGACAAGAGCAGCAGCGATGGCCTGATCGGCCTGAAGCAGGAGTTCAAGGGGCCGGTGGCAGGCGTGACGTTCGCGTTCTGATTCTTTCCGGTCCCGGGGCACGGGATCCGAAAAGCAGCTTCATGCAGAACCCCGCAGCGATGCGGGGTTCTGTCGTTTAACCGATGCGTGGCAAGTCACCGACGCGGCAGCGGCCACATGGCTGCGGCGGACACACGCTCAGGGCGGCTTGGTCGCACCCGCTACCAACAGATGCTGGTGCGTGATGCAGTCGCACTCGTCGTGCCACCCGTGGTGCGGATCGGTGCAGATCGCATGCGGCACCGTCGCCGGCAGCGACGCCACGTCGCTGCGCAAGTCGCGCTTCAGCGAGACGGCCACCGAGCCCGCATGTGTCCCGTCGCTCCGCCGCGTCGGCTCGGCAATACGGTTGCCGATGGCCAGTTCGCGCTGCAGCAACGCCTGCAGTTCGGGACACAGATTGCCCCCCCACCACACGGCGACCTCCATGCGTCGAGTCAGCACCGCGGCGACCGTGCCATACGTGGCGGCACGGTCGTGCAGAGCGGCGTCACTTTTTCTTGGGGATGTACAGGTCGGTGATGGTGCCGTCGTACACCTCGGCAGCCATGCCGACCGATTCGCTCAGGGTCGGATGCGCATGGATGGTGTGGCCGATGTCTTCGGCCTCGGCACCCATTTCGATCGCCAGACCAATTTCAGCCAGCAGATCGCCGGCATGCACACCGACGATGGCGCCACCGATCACGCGATGGGTTTCTTCGTCGAAAATCAGCTTGGTGAAGCCCTCGGTGCGGCCGATACCGATCGCGCGGCCACTGGCAGCCCACGGGAACTTGGCCACGCCGACCTTCAGGCCCTTGGCCTTGGCTTCGGTCTCGGTCACGCCGACCCAGGCGATTTCCGGGTTGGTGTACGCCACCGACGGGATCACCCGCGCCACCCATTCCTTCTTCTCGCCGGCAGCCACTTCGGCGGCCAGCTTGCCTTCGTGCGTGGCCTTGTGCGCCAGCATCGGGTTACCGACGATGTCGCCGATGGCGAAGATGTGCGGCACGTTGGTGCGCATCTGCCGGTCGACCGGAATGAAGCCACGCTCGGTGACCGTGACGCCGGCCTTGTCGGCACCGATCTTCTTGCCGTTGGGCGAGCGGCCCACGGCGACCAGCACGCGGTCGTACGCAGTGGCCTGCAGGCCGGGTTTGTCGCCCTCCACGGCCGCTTCGAAGGACACGGTGATGCCCTTTTTACCGGCGGTGACGTCGGTGGCCTTGGTCTTGAGATGGACGTCGACGCCCTGCTTCTTCAGGCGGTCGGCCAGCGGCTTGACCAGGTCCTTGTCGGCGCCCGGCATCAGCTGGTCCATGAATTCGACCACGGTGACCTTGCTGCCGAGCGCGCTGTACACCGTGGCCATTTCCAGACCGATGATGCCGCCGCCGACCACCAGCAGGGTCTTGGGAATGTCGTGCAGCTCCAGCGCGTCGGTGGAGTCCATCACGCGCTTGTCGTCCCATGGGAAGTTGGGCAGCTTCACCGCCTGCGAGCCGGCCGCGATGATGCAGTGCTCGAAGCGCAGCAGCTGGGTCTTGCCGTCGTCGCCGACGATTTCCAGCTCATTGGGCGAAACGAACGTTGCCACGCCGGTGACGGTACGTACCTTGCGCTGCTTGGCCATGCTGGCCAGGCCGCCGGTGAGCTTGCCGACCACTTTTTCCTTGTACTCGCGCAGCGTGCCCAGGGTGATCTTGGGCTGACCGAAGTCCACGCCGAAGTCGCCGGCATGGGCCACTTCATCGATCACCGCGGCGGCATGCAGCAGCGCCTTGGACGGGATGCAGCCAACGTTGAGGCAGACGCCGCCGAGGCTGGCGTAGCGCTCGATCAGCACCGTGTCCAGGCCCAGATCGGCGGCGCGGAATGCGGCCGTGTAGCCACCGGGGCCGGCGCCGAGCACCACCATCTTGCATGCGATATCGGCCGGCTTGTCGCTGGCCAGTGCGGGCTTGGACGGCGCCGGTTCGGCCGGGGCGCGATGCGACGGCGTCACCGGCGGCTTGCTGCCCGGCGCGGCAGCAGGCGCGACAGCGGCCGGTGCGGCCTTGGTCTCGGCCTTGGCCGGCGCGGCAGCCTCGCCTTCGGTTTCGAGCAGCAGCACGAGCGCGCCTTCGGACAAGATGTCGCCGACCTTGACCTTGAGTTCCTTGACAACACCCGCGGCCGAGGACGGCACTTCCAGCGTGGCCTTGTCCGATTCCAGCGTTACCAGGCCCTGGTCCTTGGCCACGCTGTCGCCAACGGCGACCAGCACTTCGATGACGGGGACATCGCTGTAATCGCCGATGTCGGGAACCTTGATTTCAATGACCGCCATTTGCTTCTCCTGTAGCTCAACCGGCCGTGCCGGCAAGCGTCTGCTGGAGTTCATCCAGCGACGATTCGATTTGGGTCCAGCGCTTGTCGCGCTTCTTTTCATTGCCTTCGCTGGCTTCGATCAGCAGCGCGGCCTGTTGCAGCAGCAACGCGCCGCCGCCGCAGCTCGGCCGCGCGCCGCTGTAGCGCACGCCATCGACCTGGAATGAGAGCACTTCGCCCTCGCTCACCGGCGCAGTGCGTCCGATCGGTGCGAGCTGGGTCAGCGTGTTGGTCCAGTTGCTGACCAGGCGCTTCGCCAGAGCCGCCAGAATCGGGATCTCGACCGTTTCCGGGGGCTGCTCTGTGCGGAACTGCACGCTGCCGCGGTCGGTCTGGCTGACCCAGTTGTAGACGCGCTCATCGGCGCGGCTATGCCGCAGGGTCCGGTCGGCACCGTCCTTGCCCGGCACCAGCGACACCGCGCTCTCCACGCCACGTGTGGGCAGCGTCAGCAACGCCAAGGCCGGCTGGGTGCTGCCATCCAGCAGCGTGGTGACGGCAGTGCCGTCGTTGCCCACGGCCGGCGGCCAGCCGCGCCCGAGCGTGCTCCCGCATTCGCGTGCAACTGCCGTTGTCCACGGCAGTACACCGAGCACGGCGATGGTCAGCAGCGCAGCCCTCACAGCAGGACGCGACGCATGTCGGCCAGCACCTGGCTGAGGTAGGTGGTGAAACGGGCCGCCAGCGCGCCGTCGATGACCCGGTGGTCGTAGCTCAGCGACAACGGCAGCATCAGCTTGGGCACGAACTCCTTGCCGTTCCAGACCGGCTGCATCGCCGACTTGGACACGCCCAGGATCGCCACTTCCGGCGCATTGATGATCGGCGTGAACGCGGTACCGCCGATGCCGCCGAGCGAGCTGATCGAGAAGCAGCCGCCGCTCATGTCGGCCGGACCCAGCTTGCCGTCGCGCGCCTTCTTGGCCAGTTCGCCGCTTTCCTGCGCGATCTGCAGCACGCCCTTCTTGTCGACGTCGCGGATCACCGGCACCACCAGGCCATTCGGTGTATCGGCCGCGAAGCCGATGTTGATGTACTTCTTCAGCGTGAGGTTTTCGCCGGCCGCATCCAGCGAGGCGTTGAACTCGGGGAACGTCTTCAACGCCGCGGCGCTGGCCTTGACCAGGAAGGCGAGCATGGTGAGCTTGATGCCCGCCTTCTCGTTTTCCTTGTTGAGGGCCACGCGCAGGGCTTCCAGGTCGGTGATGTCGGCCGACTCGAACTGGGTGACGTGCGGAATCATGGCCCAGTTGCGCGCCAGGTTGGCTCCGGAAATCTTCTTGATGCGCGACAGCGGCTGGGTTTCGGTCTCGCCGAACTTGCTGAAGTCCACCTTCGGCCAGGCCAGCAGGTTCAGGCCGTTGGCGCCACCGGCCGGCACAGCGCCGGCGGCGGCAGGTGCGCCGCCGCTGAGTGCCGCCTTCACAAAGCGCTGCACGTCTTCGCGGGTGATGCGGCCGCCCTTTTCACTGCCCTTGAGCTGGTTCAGGTCTACGCCCAGTTCGCGTGCGAACACGCGCACCACCGGGCTGGCGTACGGCACCTTGGACGGCAGCACGCTGTCGGCATCGAAGGTCACCGGCGGGCTGCTCGGGTTGCCGGCCGACGGCTGGCTGACCTGCGCGGACTGCGCAGCTGCGCCGGAACGGGCGCCCTGCACCTGCGCAATTTCGCGCTGGGCCAGCTTGTCCGGCTCGGCCGGCACGGCGACCGGCTCGACCTTGCCCGCCGTCTCGGCGGTGTCGGTGGTGGGCTTGACGGACGACTGCGCCGCCCCCGCACCGCCATCGCTGGCTGCAATGATTGCCACCACACTGCCCTGCGAGAGCAGGTCGCCGACCTTGACCTTGAGCTCCTTGACCACGCCGGCCGCCGAGGACGGCACTTCCATCGTGGCCTTGTCCGATTCCAGGGTGACCAGGCTCTGGTCCTTGGCGACGGTATCGCCGACAGCGACCAGCACTTCGATCACCGGGATGTCGGTGTAATCGCCGATATCGGGCACGCGCGCTTCGGTCAGGCCGCCGTTCGAGGAGGCAGCAGGCGCAGCGGCTTCGGCCTTGGCCGCGGGTGCCGGGGCAGACGCAGGAGCGGCCTTGGCCGGCGCGGCGGGCGCAGCAGCAGCAGCTGCGGGCTTGGCTGCAGCAGCAGCGCCGGCATCGACGCCGGCATCGGCCACTTCGATCAATGCCACCAGCGCGCCCTGCGAGAGCGAATCACCCAGCTTCACCTTGATCTCCTTGACCACGCCGGACACCGACGACGGCACTTCCATGGTGGCCTTGTCCGATTCCAGCGTGACCAGGCTCTGGTCCTTGCTGACCGTATCGCCGACGGACACCAGCACCTCGATTACCGGGACGTCGCTGTAGTCACCGATATCGGGGACAAGTGCTTCCTTGATTTCGGCCATACGGGGGAACTCCGGCAACAGAATGGGGAAACCCCTATTGTGGCCGGCTGCGGGCCGCAGCGCCAACCATTGCCGTGCAAAAATCGCTCGGCCGGCGGGATGCAGTGCCCGCATGCGTGCGTGCACCGATCATTTCACCGTGCGTCGATCGACCCGCAACAGTTGCAGTGGCTCGCCCGACGGCAAACGATACGCCAGCGCATTGTCCAACCCATCGAGTGCTTCCAGGCGCCGGCACCACTGCTGCGCGCGCGGCCGCAATGCACGCGCTTGCGGTTCGACCAGGCGCTCGATGCGCGCTTCCAGGCCATCGAGCGAACGCAGCTGCACGTCGTTCCCGGTGATTGCGGACTGCACCGCACCGGCCACCACATCGCCGATCAGCTGCGGCAGCAACTCGGCCACCAGCGCGCCGATGGCGTCGTCGATCTCGACCAGGGTCAGCTGGCTTTTGCTGAAACTCTGCTTCAAGCGTATGTCGATCTTCTCGCGCACGTTTGCCAGCTGCGCACGCGTGGCCTCCGGGTTGCGACTGAAGCCAGCGGCCACTTCGCCCAGTGCAGTGATTGCGATATCGGCCGCTGCGCGACCCACTGCCTGCGCCAGCGGCACGCCATCCCGGATCTGGCGCTCGAACTGAATCAGGCGGGTGCGATCGTCGGCTTTCGGTTCCACCCAGCGGTCGTCGACGCACAAGACGCCCTGGCGCATGACCAAGCGTTGCGGCGTGCCTGATTCACGGATCAGGATCAGGCTGCGCGGGTTGAGCGTGAGGTCGTCATCGCTGCTGACCTCGCAGTGCGTGTCGTCTGCACTGGCTGCGCTTACGGCGCCCAGCAGGCCTAGCAGCACGCGGGCTGCCATCGTGATTGCGGGCTTGATCGTCATATCGCCACTTGCGTTGTGCGCTGGCATGACGTCCGGCCTGCGGCCCCGATGCACGCAGCGCGCGCGTCTGCAGCTGTGCCAGCGGTGTGCATCCGCAATCAGAGCCAGGTGGTGCTGCAGTCGCGTCGTCCAATGCACGGCGCTCGCATTCCACAATGACCGTACGTCATCTCACCATGAGCTAGCGCACCGCATCGCACACCGGTTGCCAGGCTGTCGCCAGCCGCGGCAGCGACCAGGCGGCATTGGCCGGGCTGGTGGACGGCAAAGCGACGACTGGCAGCGCGCGCAGCTTCGCCGACAGCAGCGGCTGCACATGCCGGCGCCACGCCTGCGCTGCCGCAGCGCCATTGCAAGCCACCAAGCGCAGCTGCGGCAGCGTGACCAACAGCGCGGGCAGCGGATTGACCACGATGCTCGCCGCCACGATGGACGTATCCAGACTGCCGCGCCGCTCGCATTGGCCGATGACATCCCACACACCCACACGATGGTCGAGCAATGCTTGCAAGCGCGATGCATAGCTTGCCGCTGCATCAAGGCCCAAAAGGGCATGCATCAAGGGCCAAAAGCGATTGCGTGGGTGTGCGTAGTAACGCGCTGCTTCCAACGATGCGACACCGGGCATCGAGCCGAGCAGCAACACCCTGCAATCGCTGCGAATGTGCGCTGGCAGCCCTTGGTTGACGCGTTTTTTCGTCACGGCAATCGCATCTGCGTGAATATCTTTTTCAGGCTGCATGACGTAACGACGGTCTTCTTGAGGGACTTCCTGAACGAACGAAATCTTAGCGGGATACAGGTCGGCGTGGATTCATATTTTCAGGACTAGTTTTGGCTCGGCCCACTCCACGGGCCTAACAACAAAACTGAGGAGACCCTCATGCGTTCCATTTCCATCCTGAGCCTGGCTGCTGTATCTGCACTTGCGATTGCACCGTCCGCGTTCGCGCAGGACACCACCTATACCGGCGACGCCTCCTCGACTTCTTCCAGCACGATGTCCAGCAACGGCGACACTGCTTCGGGGAAGCATTGGGCCGTGGTCGGCGGCGTGGCGCTGCTGAACCCCAAGAACAACCCGGCTCCGGGCCTGGACGTCGATGGCGGCCCGGCACCGACGCTGAGCGCCAGCTACTACGTCAACGACAACTGGGCCGTTGAATTGTGGGGCGCAGCCGACAAGATCAACCACCGCGTCAACGCCGATGGCGTGGGCAAGGTCGGTACCGTCGATCAGCAGCCGATCGCCATCAGCGGTCAGTACCACTTCGGCGAAGCCGACAACGTGTTCCGTCCGTTCGTGGGCGTGGGCTACTACGAGTCGAACTTCAGCAACGAGAAGATCGATGCGGCGTCGACCAGCGGCGATCACGTGGGTCTGAGCACCGCCAAGGGCGTCATCGGCACCGCTGGTGTGGACATGAACATCAACTCCACCTGGTTCGCACGTGCCGACGCCCGCTACATGCGTTCGCGTCCGGAACTGCGCGTGGCTGGCCAGGGCACCGGCAGCGAGCTGAAACTGGATCCGTGGACCGTTGGCTTCGGCATCGGCGCGCGCTTCTAAGCACGCACCAGCCAGACGGGTGTTCAGTTGAAGAAAAAACGGGCCGCACGGCCCGTTTTTTCTTGTACGCGACGTGTGCGACTTCAAGATCGCATAACCACGCAACGAAGCGATGACCTGGTGATCAGCTGTCCATACGCGATTGCGGGAAGCGTTGCATCTTCCAGACATCCGACCTATCGCTTCGCTCCAATCACCATTCTTTGCTGCATGCACGCGCAAGCGGCGAGACGCATCTTGTGTGTCAGTCCAACACCATCGCCTGCCGCAAGCTGCACACGCACTCAGCGCCAATAAACGCTGCCGCGCAGACGTGCGCTGCGCCAGCGCCACCACAGCAAGGTGGCGTAGGCGAGCGCATCACCGAGCAGGACGCCGGCAGCGCTGAGCAGACTGGCATGACTGAGCCATCCCTCGGTCGGCCAGGCTGCGCCCTGCCAGGCGCTGCGCCAGCCATGCACCATCCCGGCGATCACCCGCACCACGACCAACGCGGTCAAGGCCAGCATCAACCACAGGTTCGGCCGGTAAAACAGGCCTTGCGTGGTGCGCTCGAAGCGGGTCAGGCGCAGCGCCAACACCCCGAGCGCCAACCCGCAGGCCCAGCCGAATGCGGCGTGGCTGATCGCACCGGGCCAGAACGCCGCCGCGACCAGGCTGAAGATCAAAAACAGCACGCTGGACATGCCAGCCGACACCAGATTGATCATCAGTAGCCAGCCACGCGCCTGACGAGGTGCAGTGCCCATGCGAAAGCGCTGCAGCAGCGACAACGGGAACAGCACCACGAACACCGCCAGGGCAATGATCACGGCCAGCGGAATGGCAAGCAGCAAAGGCATCGGGAGACTGCCGGAAACAGATGGCCGATCACGCTACTACGCAGGCGTGCAGCGGCACGTGTTCGACGCTGATAAGTGCCGAACTCCGGCACCGCAACCGCGCGCACCCGACAGTGGTCGCGGCAGGCTGGTGCGCGCTGTAAAGGATTACGCGCATCCGCAGGAAAATCAGCGACGACAACACAGAAATCATCGCCAACGTTGACGCAGCGCGTTGCTCGGAGCGCCGTTAAGCAAGAGCGAAACAATCACGTAGCGGGCAACCGTCAGACGGACATGGCCAATGCGCAGAAACCGAAGTGGACAAGTGGTTCATGCCGCAAAGGCGCCGACCGCGCTCCGCTCACACAGAGCGCAGCCGTTTCAGTCCTCGCTCTCAAAACGCCGGCAGCACCGCGCCTTTGTACTTGCGCTCGATAAAGGCCTTCACTTCCGGGCTGGTCAGCGCTTTGGCCAGTTTCTGCACGCGCGGGTCGTCCTTGTTGTCGGCGCGCGCCACCAGGAAGTTGACGTACGGCGAGTCCTTGCTTTCGATCGCCAGCGCATCGCGGGTGGGGTTGAGCCCGGCGTCGAGTGCGTAATTGGTATTGATCAACGCCAGATCCACCTGGTCCAGTACGCGCGGCAGCATGGCCGAATCGAGCTCGCGGAATTTGAGCTGCTTGGGGTTTTCGACGATATCGCGTTGGCTGGACAGCGCGTTGCCCGGGTCCTTGAGTTTGATCACCCCGGCCTTGTCGAGCAGGATCAGCGCGCGGCTGTTGTTGCTCGGGTCGTTGGGGATCACCACATCGGCGCCGTTGGGGAGATCGGCCAGTGCCTTGAAGTGACGCGAATACGCACCGAACGGTTCGATATGCACGCCGACCACGGTTACCAGCTGGCTTTTGCGGTCGCGGTTGTACGCGTCCAGATAGGGTTCGGTCTGGAAGTAATTGACGTCGATCTGCTTCTGCACGACCTGATCGTTCGGCTGCACGTAGTCGTTGAACACGCGCACATCGAGCTTGACCCCCTGCTTGGCCAGCAGCGGTTCGACCACTTCCAGGATTTCGGCATGCGGCACTGCCGTGGCGGCAACGGTCAGGGTGTCGCCGCCGCTGCTGCCACCTCCGCCACAGGACGCCAATGCCAGCGTGGCTGCGGCCAGGAGGGAACGAAACGCGAATGTGCTCATGTAGGGATCCGTGTGAGGAGGAACGCGGGCGTGCCGCAGGCCCTCAACCTACCAGACGCCGCGTGTGGCAGCGATGCCCCGAACGCAGCGCCGCTCACCGCCGGCTGTAGTACGCCACCAGGCGGTCTCCCAGCATCTGCAGCACCTGCACCAGCACCAGCAAGGCGATCACGGTGATCAGCGCCACGTCCGAATGCGAGCGCAGATAGCCTTCGCGGTAGGCCACATCGCCCAGGCCGCCGGAGCCGATCGCACCGCCCATCGCGGTGAAGCCGATCAGCGCGATGGTGGTCACGGTGGCGCCGGCGATCAGGCCGGGGCGCGCTTCGGGCAACAGCACGCGCAGCACCAGCTGGCGGGTGCTGGCGCCCATCGCCTGGCTGGCTTCGATGATCCCGCGATCGACCTCGCGCAGCGCGGTTTCCACCAGGCGCGCATAGAACGGTGCGGCGCCGACCACCAGCGGCAGGATTGCGCCGCGCACGCCGAGCGAGGTGCCCATCAGCATCAGCGTGAGCGGAATCATGGCGATCATCAGAATGATGAAGGGCACCGAGCGCAGCAGGTTGATCAACGCCGCAAGCGCCCCGTACAGCAGCGGGCGGCGGCGCAGCTGCGGCGCACCGCACAGGAACAGCGCGACGCCCAGCGGCAGGCCGATCAGCAAGGTCAGCGGCAGCGCGCCGGCGAGCATCAACAGGGTATCCAGGGTGGCCTGGCCGATATCGCCCCACTTGGCGGCATCGAGATTGCGGAAGAAACCGCCAGCGGCGGCAACGATCGGGTTCATACGCGCAGATCCTCCACCTGCACACCGGCAGCGACGAAGCCGGCGCGCGCAGCGGTCTGGTCGCCACCGGTCAGGGCGACGATGAGCTGGCCGTAGGGCGTGTCCTTGATGCGATCCACCCGCCCGGACAGGATGTTGTAGTCCACCCCGGTGTCGCGGGCGATGCGGCCCAAAACAGGTTCGTAGGTGCCGTTGCCCAGGAAGGTCAGCCGCACGATGCGCCCGCCAACGGCGGCGAAATCGCGATGCAGTTCGGCTTCGTCCAGATGCTCGGCTTCGGACACGAAGCGCCGGGTGGTGACGTGTTTGAGATGCAGGAACACCTCGGTCACCGGGCCGGTTTCCACCAGCTTACCGGCGTCCAGCACCGCCACGCGGTCGCAGACGCGACGGATCACGTCCATCTCATGGGTGATCAGCACGATGGTCAGACCGAGCTCGCGATTGATCTGCGCCAGCAGCTGCAGCACCGAGGCGGTGGTCTGCGGGTCCAGCGCGCTGGTGGCCTCGTCGCACAGCAGGATCTGCGGCCCGGTGGCCAGCGCGCGCGCAATGCCCACGCGCTGCTTCTGTCCGCCCGATAGCTGCGCCGGATACTGGTTGGCCTGCTCCTGCAGCCCGACCCGGGCCAGCAGCTCGGCCACGCGCGCATCGATCTCGGCACGCGGCGTGCCGACCAGTTCAAGCGGGAAGGCGACATTG
Source organism: Xanthomonas sp. JL1 (assembly GCF_038405005.1). Classification (NCBI taxonomy): domain Bacteria; kingdom Pseudomonadati; phylum Pseudomonadota; class Gammaproteobacteria; order Lysobacterales; family Lysobacteraceae; genus Xanthomonas; species Xanthomonas sp. JL1. Next base: position 23,625 of record NZ_JBBYGR010000053.1, read on the forward strand.
CCGGCCACGGTCCGCGCGGACAGCAGGTTGAAGTGCTGGAAAATCATGCCGATGCGGCGACGCAAGGCACGCAGGCCCTGGCTGTCCAGCGCGGTCACGTCCTCGTCGCCGATCAGCAGACGACCGCCGCTGGGCTCTTCCAGCCGGTTGATCAGCCGGATCAGCGTGGACTTGCCGGCACCGGAATGGCCGATGATGCCGAACACCTCACCGGGGCCGATCCGCAAATCGAGCGGATGCAGCGCCACGATCTGACGACCGTCGACGGAATAGGACTTGTGCAGGCGCTGAAACTCGATCACCGGGCGTGGCCGACTGGGGGGCGTGAAGCCTACCATCGGGATTGGAGATTGGGGATTCGCAAGGACAACGGCGTCCCCGCTGTTGCCAATCCCGAATGCCGAATCTCGAATCTCGTCGTCACAGCCTATCCAGCGGCGGTGGACGGTCAGCCCTGCGTATCGGCTCCCGGCGCAACAAATACAGCCCGCTGGCAACGATGATGCCGGCGCCGGTCCAGGTCCAGCTGTCGGGCAGGGTCTGCCACAACAGCCAGTCCCAGCCGATCACCCAGACCAGGGCGGTGTATTCCAGCGGGGCGATCATCGAAGCCTCGCCGCGCATGAAGGCCTGGGTCAGCGCGACCTGGCCCAGCGCACCGGCCAGGCCCATGCCGGCGATCAACCCGGCGTGCCCGGCGTGTAGCGGCACCCAGCCGGGGATGGCCAGCAGCCCGGCGCCGATCGCCATGAACAGCAGAAACCACACCACCATGGCTTGCGGGGTGTCGGTGCGGGTCAGCAGGCTCACGGTGATCGCCGCGACGGCGTAGGCCGTGGCTGCCAGCAGCACCATCAGGCCGGGCAGCGAGATCAGCCCGTCCACGCCCGGGCGCAGTACCACGATCACCCCGACCAGGCCAATGCCAATCGCGGCCCAGCGACGCGGGCCCACATGCTCGCCCAGCAGCGGCACCGACAGCGCGGCCACCAGCAGCGGCGCAACGAAGTACAGCGTGTACGCGGTGGACAGCGGCATGCGCTTCAAGCCATAGACGAAGCAGCCGATCATCACCATGCCCAGCGCCCCGCGCAGCAGATGCAGGCCCCAGCGCACCGGCACGATCGCGCGCGGACCGGCGGTGGCGAACACCCACACCAGCACGAACGGCAGCGAGGCGGCACCGCGCAACAAGGTGACCTGCAGCGGTGGGTAATGCGCCGAGAGCAGTTTCATTCCCGCATCCATCAGCGAGAAGCAGGCCACGGCGACCACCATCCAGGCGATGGCGGGAAGCGGAGAGCGGGTGGTGGGCATGCGCGCATTATCGCCACGGCGCTGCCACGCCCGCCAATGCCCGGATGACGGCCGGGCCGGCACGATGCCCTAGAATGGCGGCTGCTTTTCAATTGCAGGAGCTTTGCATGCCTTCCTTCGACGTCGTGTCCGAAGTAAACAAGCACGAACTGACCAATGCGGTGGACCAGGCCAACCGCGAGCTGGACACGCGTTTCGACTTCAAGGGAGTCCAGGCCAAGTTCGAACTGGAAGACGGCAAGGTGATCAACCAGTCCGCTCCCAGCGATTTTCAGGTCAAGCAGATGACCGACATCCTGCGCGCGCGGTTGCTGGCACGCGGTATCGATGTGCGCTGCCTGGAGTTCGGCGATATGGAAACCAACCTGGCTGGCGCAAGGCAGAAAGTGACCGTCAAGCAAGGCATCGAGCAGAAGCAGGCCAAGCAGCTGGTGGCCAAGTTGAAGGAAGCCAAGCTCAAGGTCGAAGCGCAGATCAACGGCGACAAGCTGCGTATCACCGGCAAGAAGCGCGACGACCTGCAGGACGCGATCGCGCTGCTGAAAAAGGCCGATTTCGAGCTGCCGCTGCAGTTCGACAACTTCCGCGACTGAGTGCGCTTGGGTGATTGCAACGATCGGTGCGGCGCTGTCCATGCGTGCAGTGCAGCGGGATGCGCCGGGTTGGCGCATGCGGCCTGCGGGGCGCATGCGCGGCGGTTGCAACCGTCACGTCACCGCGCTGGCATAGCGGACGCGCGTGCGCGGCCCACTTGCCAGCCTGTCGCAACGCCTGCGCATCCACAGGCCGACGAACGCATCGGGCGATAGTGCGAGCCACCGCCTCGCCCACGCATAACCACGCATCGAAATGGGCTCGACGCTGCACACCATGGCCGGGCTTGATCCGATGGCGGCAGCCGCATTTGCCGATGCCTTTGTGGTCGAGATCGAACATGCCATCGCCAGCTGTACGCTCGGCGATGCCGGCACGCCTCAGGCGCAAGCCTTGCAACAGATCCATTCGTTGAAGAACACCATCTCGCTGACCGGCGTTCAGCAGGTGCTGAACGCCTGCGACCAATCACGCGATGCCGCCAGCCGCCACGCGCTGGGCGACACGCTTGCGCAGCGCTTCACTGCGATGGCGAAGGCGGCTGGTCTACTGGTCAAGCATTACCGCCGTACCTTGCCCTCCGACAACGCGGACCCTCATGCGTCGCACTCCCAACGGCGCAAGGCCCGGCCTGATCCTGGCCGCCAGGCAGTTGCGCAACGACAGACTGGTGCGGTTTTCGAGTCGTTCCTGGAATACCGCGCCTGCGTTGGCCGCGTGATCGTGCAGACCATCGTGACTGCGTGGTGCCTGGGCGGGCTGTACGGGCCGCAGCCAATGCTGGTCACGCACGCACACCACGTCTTTCCCACCGCGGTGGGTCTGTGGGCGCTATCGGTGGTGTGGATGCTGCTGGTGCGCCGCCGGATCGTTCCGCCCAGCGAATGGCTGGATGCGATGGGCGTTGCGATGAACGTGCTGTTCATCGGCGTCCAGACCTACCTGGCCTTCATCCTGCTGATGCCGTTGAACGCATTTTTGCCGTGCATCACCATCGCTATCGCTGCGGTGGCGCGCTATGGGCAGCGTGCGATCTTTCCGGTGTTGCTCACCACCGTCGTGCTGATGCTGTTGACGGCGCCGGCAGGCTACCGGCTGTCGCGGCCGGCGTACTTCGTCTATGCCGTGGCGCTGATCATCGTGCTGCCGTTGCTGGCGGCGCGCATCGTGCGTGCGATGCAGGAAGTGGCACTGCAGGCGCTGGCATCGCGCGATGCGCAAAACCGCTTCATCAGCACCATGCGTCACCAATTGCGCACGCCGTTGAATGCGCTGATCAACTGCGCGCAATTGATCGACACCGAGCAAATGCCGGCACAGCAACGCGAGCTGCTGCAGGCAGTGACGGTGTCGGCGTGCCCGACGATCAGAAGGCCTATATCTTCCCCCCGTTCACGCAGCTCAGTACAGGTTTCAGTCGCGTCGAAGGCGGCGTGGGCCTGGGGCTGTACATCGCACTGGCGGTGTCCGATGCGGTGCAGCGCATCCGCGAGGCGGCGCCTGACCTGATGTTTCTGGATCTGCACATGCCCGGCACGTCCGGCTGGGACGCGCTGCGCGAAGCACGCGATGCGATCTCGGCACTGCCGCCGATCATCGTGCTGACCGCCGACACGCGTACCGATTCGATGCGCGAGGCCAGCGCGGCCGGTGTCGCCGGCTCTCTGCCCAAACCGATCAACGCGCACGAGTTGCTGGCATTGCTCGCCCAGCACGCCAGCCATGCACGCCCCTGAGCTCAAACCCGGCAATGCCGCGCGCTGCCACTGGCAGCATGCGGCGGATATCCGCACGCCGCTGGCGCTGCTCTACCTGCACGGCGTCAGCACCAGCACGAGCGAAGCAGGCGCGCGACCGGAGCAGATGGCCGATGCGCTGGCCGCCAATGCCGACGTGCATCGCTGGCCCGGGCACGGACTCAGTACCCCCGATGCAATGCAGGGGCTCACTGCGGCGGTGTTGCAAACCTCGGCGCTGGAGGCGCTGGCCCAGGCGCAGCGCATGGGCCAGCGGATTGCGATTATTGGTTCGTCGATGGGCGCAACGCTGGGCTTGTGGCTGGGCTTGTGGCTGGGCTTGTGGCTGGCCGCGCAGCGCCCGGACGCGGTTGCCGCAGTGGTCGCCTGGTCGCCGGGTATCCAGCCTGCCGACCCGGCATTGCTCGACCAGGTGTGTGCCGCGCAGGCGCCGCTGACGGACCCGCGCCCGCGCACACCTGCCGCGCACGCGTTCTGGGCGGAGACCATCCATCCGGATAGATTTCGCGCCTTGCGCAGCTTATTTCAGGTGGTTGCCACCGACCCACCCTGGCCACGGGTGCGCTGCCCGGTGTTGCTGGGCGATGACCGCGCCACCGATGGTCGCGAAGATGCGAACGCCTCGGTGCAGGCAATGCTGGACATGTTTGTGGCGCTGGGCACTGCGCCTGCACACAAGCAAGCGATTGCCTTCTACAGTGGTGCGCATGCGATCGGGTCGCCGCACAAGACGCCGCTGGCAGATGCCGTTGCGCAGGCGTCCGTCGCGTTCTTGCAAGAGCAGCTTGGCGCTGCGCCGCAGACGGGCAACGCTTGAGCAACATGCAGTGCGCGACGGTCGCCGCAGACGCGGACCGCAGTGCTTGCGTCCTGGTGAACACGCGCTGCTAGCGCTTGCTGCTGCCACCCATCCCTGCCTTCGGGCTTGCTGCATGTCGATCGCATACACTGACCTGCCAACCCGCTGCCGCCACGATGACTACGACGCCTGCCACGCCCGATCCAATCGCCGCCACCCGCAAATGGAACGAACGCGCGGTGATCGGATTGAACCTGTGCCCGTTCGCCAAGGCGGTGTACGTCAAGGATCAGGTGCGGCTGGTGCTCAGCGATGCCAGCACGCCGGAAGCCTTGCTGGAACAACTGGCCGAAGAACTGGTCCTGCTGCGCGATACGCCGGCCGAACAGATCGACACCACGCTGATCGTGCACCCGGACGTGCTCACCGATTTCCTGGACTACAACGACTTCCTCGACAACGCCGATGCGGCGGTGGATGCGCTGGATCTGCAAGGCGTGTTGCAAGTGGCCAGCTTCCATCCGGATTACCAATTCGCAGGTGCCGCGCTGGACGATGTGGCCAACTTCACAAACCGCTCGCCCTTCCCCACCTTGCATCTGCTGCGCGAAGACAGCGTAGAGCGGGCGGTGGCGGCGTTCCCTGACCCGGACGTGATCGTCGAACGCAATATCCAAACGCTCGAACGCCTGGGCAGCGATGGTTGGCAACGTGTGTTGAACGGGGCCGAGCACTGAGTGTTGCGCCTGCTGCGCGTTACTGCGGGCGGCAGCGAATCCTTGCCCATCTGCGATCGGCAGGGAGTAGGCGCAAAACGCAGTGGGACGTCATCAGCTGCGTGTGGGCCACGTGCTCAGCATCGAAGTCGTTGGGTGATCCATGCCGCACCGGGCGCGCTCGCACGCGTGGCACCGAGTCATCGTGCGATGGGCTGCCATTGAACGGACGCAGAGCAGCACTGCGCGTGCAGCGACAGTGTGCGACGCCTCTTGCCTGGCATTGCGAAGACGAAGGCGCAGTCCATCAAACCCAACGTGGATGACGACATCAAGGGGCGCGCCATCATGGGCACTGAGCGCTCCCACGCGCACCGTCTTGCTGAGACGACGACAGCCCGCACGCTACAGTGCGGCCACCTTCACCGATGTGCAGCATGCCATGGCCCTGACTCCCGCAATTTCCGCATGGACCCCGTCACCACTGCAGGGCCGCGTGGTGGTGATCACCGGTGGCGCGCAAGGCATCGGCCGCGGCATTGCGCAAGCGGTGCTGGGCGCCGGCGGCAGCGTGATGATCGGCGATCTGGATGCCGACGCCGGCAGGGCCTGCCTGCAGGAATGGGCGCTGCCACGTCATAGCGCTTTCGTGCGTTGCGATGCTGCGCGCGAAGCGCAGGCCGCGCGCCTGATCACCACGGCTCTCAAGCGTTTCGGACGCATCGACGGCCTGGTCAACAATGCCGGCGTGCCGGATCCGCATAGCGCAGCACTGTCGCAACTGGACTGGGATGAGTGGAACCGCCGCCTTTCCAGCCTGCACGGCGCCTTCCTGTGCAGCAAGCATGCGCTGCCTGCATTGACACAGGCACCCGGTGGCGGTGCGATCGTCAATATCGCCTCCACCCGCGCCTGGCAATCGGCGCCGCATAGCGAAGCCTATGCCGCGGCCAAGGGCGGCTTGGTGGCGTTGACGCATGCACTGGCATTGAGCGAAGGCCCGCAGGTGCGCGTCAACAGCATCAGCCCTGGCTGGATCAGCACCGATGCGTGGCGCGCGCCGCAACGTCGGCGTGCGCCCAAGCTGTCGCGTCGCGATCATGCGCAGCATCCGGCCGGACGCGTGGGGACGCCCGAAGACATCGCACAGCTGGCGGTCTATCTGCTTGCGCCGCAGCTGTCCGGTTTCGTTACCGGGCAGGATGTCATCGTCGACGGCGGTATGTCGCGCAAGATGCAGTACGTGTGAGTGCAAACTGGATTGCCGATGCACAAGGGATGACGGGCTCTGGTTGATGACGCGCGTCGCGCGTTGCTGCAGCACCTCCGTGACAAAAGCCCGGTCGCAACGTGGTTGTACCGATACGCAGCACCACCAACCGCATCAACCCGACAAGCATGCTTCCAGCAAGCGCTGCGCATCGCCTAGCGAGGGGAGGATGCGATGGCCGAGCGCACGCACGGCGGCATCGGGTTCGAGCAGGTCCGGAATCTGGATAGGCGTCATGCCGGCCGCCAATGCCGCGCGCACGCCGATGGGCGAGTCTTCCAGCACCAGGCAGAGCGTAGGGTCCACGGCCAGCGCGCGCGCGGCCAGCAGATAGATATCCGGCGCAGGCTTTGGATGGACGACATCGCTGGCCGTGCACACCGCGTCGAAGCGCCACAGCAGATCGGCCGCTTCCAACTTGCGCAGCGCCAGCGGGCGCTGGGTAGAAGTGGCCACCGCACGCGGCATGCCCTGCGCGGCCAGATACTCCAGCAATGCGATGATGCCGGGCCGGTGGGGGATGCCACGTTCGACCGCAGCGGCATACAAGCGTTGCGCGTGCGCCAGCATGGCCTCGGCAGAGGCGTCGCCGATGCGTTCGCCCAGCAACAGCCGGCAAGCCACATCGCCGGTGCCCACCATGCGCAACCAGAACGCCGGCTCGATCTGCAAGCCCTGCTCGTCGGCGGCCTGCACCAGGCAGGCGGTGATGGCGCGCTCGCTGTCGAGCATCAAGCCATCCATGTCGAAGATCACCGCCTGCGGGCGGAATGGCAGCGCTGCAATCTGCGTCATGCGGCAGCACCGCGACCAAACAACACCTCAAGATCGCTCGCTTCCAGCGCACGCCATTGCCCGGACGGCAATCCATCCAGCGACAGGCCGCCAATGCGGCTGCGATGTAGAGCAACCACGTGATTGCCGGCGGCAGCGAACATGCGCCGTACTTGGTGGTAGCGGCCTTCGTGCAGGGTCAGCCGCGCTTCGCGTGGGCCAAGGACCTCCAATTCGGCCGGCAACAGCGGCTTGGTTTCGCCTTCCAACAGCAAGCTGCCACTGGCAAACAACGCGGCTTCGTCGCCACGCAGGTCTTCGGCCAGGGTGATGTCGTACACCTTGTCCAGGGCGGATTTGGGCGAAATGATCCGATGCAGCAGCGCGCCGTCGTCGGTCATCAACAACATGCCGCTGGTTTCGCGGTCCAGCCGGCCCACCGGCGCCAGCACCGGCGCACGCGAACGGAAGCGTGGCGGCAACAGCTCGTAGATCAGCCGGCCGGTGTCCTTGGTCGAACAGGTGTAGCCGCCGGGTTTATGCAGCAACAGGCTGAAGCCCGGTGGCGGATCGAGCGGTTCGCCATCGATGCGGATGGCGTCGTGCTCCACCTGGTCGTCGGCGTACAGCACCTCGCCCTGCGCATCGGTGACCGCGCCCTGTCGAAACAGCTGGGTCACCTGCTTACGGCTGCCATAACCGAGATTGGCGATATGTTTGACCAGCTTCATGCGCGCGCTCCACGGCCGCGGATGGCCGAGATCAGCTTGAAACCATCGCGCTCTGCAGCCACGCGCACCTGCCCGAAACTTTCGTTGAGCACCTGTTCGTAGGGCAAATGCCGGTTGGCCACCAACAACAGTTGCCCGCCCGGGCGCAGCGCCTGTGCAGCCACCGCGATGAAGCGTTGGCCGATATCCGGGCGGTCGGCACGCGAGGGTGTATGGAAAGGCGGATTGCTGACGATGAAATCGTAGTGCGCCACCAGCCCGGCGGTGACATCGCGCCAGTGGTAGTGCAGCTGCGCCGGATGCGTGATGCCCTGCAGATTGCGCCGCGCCAGCGTCAGCGCGCGCGTCTGGGCTTCGTACAGATCCAGCACAGTGACCTTGGGGCACCGCGCCAGCACTTCGGCCGATAGATAACCGAAGCCTGCGCCCAGATCGGCGCCATGACCAGCCAGCGTGGTGGGCAGATGCTCGACCAGCAGCGCCGATGCCGGGTCGATGCGATCCCAGGCGAATACACCGGGACGGCTGACAAAGCGGCCGTCCAGGATCTTGCGTGGCGCATCCAGCGCTGCCCAGCGCGCCTGCAGCGTGGCGTCGGTGTCGGCCGGCAGCGGCGCAGTCCAGTAGGTGCGGCAGTGGTGTTTGGTCAGGCTACCTGCCAGCCCGGTGAGCTGGCGCAGATCGGCTTCACCCGAGCGCGCGCCTTCGTTGTTGGACTGACAGGCCACCACGCGGCCACCGGGCGCAGTCAGCGCCACCGCACGTGCGAACAGGGCGCGCGCTTCTTCGCGCTGCCGCGGCGGCAGCACCAGCACCAGTGCATAGCGCGTGCTGTCGGCCTCGATCTCGCTTTCTTCACGCACGTTCCAGCCGTTACGCTCCAGCGCTTCGGCGAACGGGCGGAAGCTCTGCTCGCAGGTCAGCGTCTCGGCCACCGCCTGCTCGCGCAGCGGGAAACCGTCGCGTGCGCGCAGGAACAACACCGGCCCCTCCGGCCACGGCAGCACGCCTTGGGCGAAGGGCAGGAACAGGGCTTGAAGCGGGGCATCGTGCGGGCCAGCCATCGGATCATCGGGTCGGGAACAGGCCGCCATTGTAAGTGACCTGTGCCAAATGCCCCCGCGCCTTCCAATGTCTATACGGACTATTGATGCGCACGCAACATCCGCCCGCCTACGCTGGAATCCAAACCCACAGCGGAGAGACGCGATGCGAGCCTTGTTCGTAGGAGGAGTTGTCGACAACAGCGAGATGGATCTGGACGACACTCCGCCACCGATGCATTACCCCGAAAATACCTGCGCCGGTCGACCTCTCTATCGCCTGCATCAGGTCGGTGAGCGTGACGATGGCACAGTGGCCTATGCGGTCTACGGCGCACCGGAAATGGCCGACGACGACATCAGCCGTATTACCGAGGAGCGTGGCTATGCGCGCCGCTTCAGTGCGTCGCCGGAAGCGCCTCGGCAAGTCGATTCAAGTGGCGGGGCCAGCTAACCATCTTCCAATGCCACGTTCCGACGAGAGCGTCATCTAACGTTCTTCACTACAGCGTGTCGGGGCGATTGCCGGCACGCTGATCAACCAGAGACCGGGCCTGTGCCCGATTTTTTGTGTTTATCGCACAAGAGCGCGTTCGGCGGCCGAGGGGTGTTTCGCTCTTTTTTCCAAGCTGACGATGGGAAGTATCGTTGGAGCCGTTGCGTTCCGCGCGAGGCGACGCGTGGAGCAACGCCTGATTCCCTGCCCACACATTCAAAGCCAGGCCCGTCCGCTCATCCGCCTCTTCGGAGCACCTTCCCCCATACAGGGGAGGAGGAGAATGCACCGATGGCAGAAGGGATGTTCATGGCGATCGTGGCGGCTTACCTGGCGATGTAACCAGTGCACAAGCGGACTGTCGGCCCGCATGTAGAGCGGCTAACAGAACGACTGCGCTCACCGCCAGGCGGGCGCGGCCGGCGCCCGGAATCGGCATGTACCACGCGGACACTGCGGTTCTGAGCGCGCCGTCCGCGCCCACCTGACCGCTGCTGGCGACGCGTTGTTCGCCGCTCTTAACGCGCCTTCGGCGTTACCCGCCAGATCACATTGCCCACGTCGTCGGCCACCAGCAGCGCGCCGCTATGGTCGGACGCCACGCCGGCGGGGCGGCCCTGCGCATTGCCTTCGGCATCCAGGAATCCATCCAGCACCGTGATCGGCGTACCGGTTGGCTTGCCGTTGGCAAACGGGACAAACAGCACCTTGTAGCCGCTGGGCGGATCGCGATTCCATGAGCCGTGCTGGCCGATGAAGGCGCCCTGGCGGAAGCGCTCAGGCAGCACGCTGCCATTGGCGAAAGTCAGGCCAAGCGACGCGGTATGCGGGCCGAGCGCGTAATCGGGCTTGATCGCCTTGGCCACCAACTCGGCATTTTGCGGTTTAACGCGCTCGTCCACGTGCTGCCCGTAGTAGCTATACGGCCAGCCGTAGAAGCCGCCGTCGCGCACCGAGGTCAGGTAATCCGGCACCAGGTCGCTGCCGATTTCGTCGCGCTCGTTGACCACCACCCACAGTGATTTGCTCTGCGGCTCCCACGCAGTGCCCACCGGGTTGCGCAAGCCGCTGGCGAACACGCGGCTGTTGCCGGTGGCCGGGTCGATCTCCAGAATCGCCGCACGATTCAACTCGGCTTCCATGCCATTTTCGGCCACGTTGCTATTGGATCCGACGCCCACGTACAGCTTGCTCCCGTCCGGGCTGGCCAACAGCGACTTGGTCCAATGGTGGTTGATGCCGCCAGGCAGATTGGCCACGAAGGTCGGCTTGGCGGTGATGTGGGTGTCGCCAGGCTTGTACGGGAAACTCACCAGCGCATCGGCGTTGGCGACATAGAAACGGTCGCCAATGAGGGCCATGCCGAACGACGAAAAAAGGCCGCTGACGAACTGCGTGCGCACCTCTGCCACACCGTCGCCATCGGCATCGCGCAGCAACGTGATGCGATTGGCGCTGGCCACCGCCGCGCCGGCCTTTTTCATCATCGCGCCCTGCACTTTCTTGCGCAGTCCACCGCCAGTTTCGGCATCTTCGGGCTTGGGCGGCTCGGCAGTTTCGGCCACCAACACATCGCCATTGGGCAGCACATAGATCCAACGCGGGTGATCGAGATCGCGCGCAAACGCCGCAACCTGCAGATCATCGGCAGCGATGGGCTTGGCATTGGCTGCCCAGCGCTTGACCGGCGCTATCTTGACGGTGGGAATCAGACGCTTCACCGGCTCGGGCAATTGCGGATTCGGCCCCGTCCCCTGTTCGATGGCCAGCGTGGCGGTATCGCCACATGCAGCAAGAACGGCGAGCGCCATCAACGACAGCGGCCAGCGAGCGAACGTCAACACGGGTGCATTCATTGCGGCGGAATCCTGAACAGCGGCGGCAGCGGGTCATCATGCCGCCAACGGCACGATGAGAAGTAAACACATCGTCAACACGCAGCCTTTACGGCATGACGTGTGGGTCAGCGCCAAGCGGCATCGGGTGCACTGCGACGATCCGGTCCATCCAGATCCATTGCGGCTCTTGCGAGGCATCCAGCTGATCCAGGCGCAGTTGTCCGTTGACGCCTTCTTTGCGGTGTTCGTCTAGGTAGGTCTGCAGACTCGGACGCACGGCAACCGTGCCGCTGATCATGCTGCCGTCGTCGAGCTCGATCCGTACGCGTTCCTGACCATCGAGCAGAGACACCCAAGGTTCGAGCGTGGCGATCTGGACCTGTTCGGAATACACGTGCGGGGCATATTTGGGCATTGCGCCATCTCTGGGAGTAGAGCGCATCACGCTAGGCCAGCGCGCGTGAAAGAGGCAGAAAACGCGTCACTTGCCGGCGACTGCTTTTAGCGTTCGCACAGTGCCTGCGTCGGCAGGTGTTCTTAGCGCGGCTAACAAAACGTAGCGAACAACCGTCAGGTGAGCGCGGACAGCGCGCTCAGAACCGCAGTGGACGCGTGGTATGTGCCGATTCCGGGCACCGGCCGCGCCCGCTTGGCGGTGAGCGCAGTCGTTTTGTTGGCTGCTCTTGATTGCTGCAGACAAACTGGATCGGCAGTTGAGACCACAGATCAATAAAAAACCGGCCGTTGCGAAACGGTCGGCTGTTTCCATTGCCAATGCAGTGACGGCCGTAACGCCTCAGCACGCCTGATCCGGATGACCTGCTGCAAGCATCCGACGGTGTGGCCGTAGCCCACTGGCCAATACACCTCCCACGCGCGGCAATAACGTCGTACACGCGTTACTCCACAGCGTCGCGCGCAGCACGCACGGCAGCAACCAACTGCGCCACGCTATACGGCTTTGCGAGATGCTCTTGAAACCCGGACTCCAGCGCGCGATTGCGGTCGTCTTCGCGGGCCAGCGCGGTCACCGCCACGGCCGGCAGCGCGGTTGCATCCAGTCCGAGGTTTTCGCGCACAGTGCGGATCAACCCGTAGCCGTCCATGCCGGGCATGCCGATATCGGTGAGCATCAGATCGAAGCGGGCGTGGCCGCGATGATCGAGCAAGGCCAATGCGTCGGTGGCGCTGCCGGCGGTGACCACCTCGGCGCCCTGCTCTTCGAGCAAACGCCGCAGATAATCGAGCATGTCCGGTTGGTCTTCGACCGCCAGCAGGCGCAGACCGTTGAGCGCGCGCGCCTCGACAATCTGTTCGGACATCAGCCGCCGCCGCAATTCGCGACGCGGACGCTTGGCTTGATCGGGAATATGTTCGGGCAAGCGCACGGTGAAGGTCGCACCCTTGCCGCGGCCGCCGCTGGTGGCACCGACCTGGCCGCCGTGCATTTCAACCAGCTGTTGCACGATCGCCAGGCCAAGACCCAAACCGCCATGCTGGCGCGTGGTCGTGCCATCGGCTTGACGGAAACGTCCGAACAGATGCGGCAGAAATTCGGCTGCAATGCCGTCGCCGGAGTCGCAGACCGACACCACCAGATGCCCGTCGTCGCGCTCGATACTGACGTCGATACGGCCATGCGCCGGGGTGAACTTGATCGCGTTGGAAAGCAGATTCCACACCACCTGCTGCAGGCGCGTGGCATCGCCAAGCACCAGGCATGGCGTGGGCGGCACATGCAGTTCCAGTATCTGGTCCTTGCCTTCGGCGGCCAGTTCCTGGGTGTTCAAGGCTTCGCGCACCTGCTCGGCCAGGTCCAGCGATTCGACTTCCAGCTGCACCTTGCCCAACAACATGCTGCTGAGATCGAGCATGTCGGAAATCAGTCGCTTCTGCGCGCGTGCGCTGCTGGCGATGACCGACAAGCCCTTGTAGGTGGTGTGTCCTTCTTCCACCCGCTGCAGCAGCAATTCGCTCCAGCCCAGGATGGTGGTCAGCGGGGTGCGCAATTCGTGCGAGAGCGTGGCCAGGAACTCGTCCTTCAGCCGCGCCATGCTTTCGGCCTCGTTGCGCGCGCTGCGCTCGGATTCGAGCAATTGCTCGCGCGCCAGCTCGATCTCGCGCTGCTCGGTCACATCCGGGCTGCTCCCGGCCAGGCCGATGAACCGGCCATCGGCCGAATAGCGCGGCGTGGCAGTCATCTCGATCCAGCGCCACTGTCCATCATGGCGGCGTGCACGCACCAGTGCACGCAGGCCGCGTTGTTCCTGCAGCGATGCCGCCAGCTCGAATTGAAACGTCGGCAAATCGTCGGGATGCAGCAATTCGCTCCACGCCGATACCGTGCCGCTGGAAATATCCAGGCCGAAGAATTCGCCGTACGCGCTGTTGACGAAGCGCACCACGCCCTGCGCGTCCAGCACCCACACCGGCATCGGCAACCCGTCGGCCAGCGCACTGAAACGCGCCTCGCTTTCGGCCAGCTCACGCTCGACACGCTTGCGCTCGGTAATGTCCATGAACAAGACAGCCACCCGCCCCTGGTCCGGCCGCCCGACGCGGAACGCATCGACCGAATACCAGCGCTTGAGCGCCTTGGCCTGCATTTCAAAGTGGATGCGGTTGCCTGTGCGGGCAACAAGGCCGTAGCGGTCGAACCACTCCTGCTCATGCTCAGGGAGCAGGTCGCGAATGGAAATGTTCAGTGCGTTGGTGGACAGACCGGTGTAGCGCTCGAACGCGGCATTGGTGGTACGGATCAGATAATCCACCGCCTGCTCACCGTCGAACACCATGTCGATGACGCAGAAACCGGCATCGATGTTGTGGAAGATTTCGTGATACATCGCCGGGTCGAGAAACGGCTCGGCGATGGCGGCCGGCAGGGCGGCAGCCAGCGAAGGGCTGGAAGAAGGAGTGCTCAAATCGGAGATCACGGATGCTACCGGAGCGGATGACCGGCAGATGAAACCACGCCCGATGTCGTCAGCGGGTGCACGACAGGCGTCCTAAGTTCACCCATTCATTGCCAATTCCAGACGCGCCACAAGGTAGTGGCAGCGAATCCGATGCATGTTGCCAGCACCACGATCCCGGCGATCACACCGCGCAACACCCATTCCCCCTCGCGCCGCAGCTGTTCGTCCATCCAGCGCTGCGCATCCGCGCGCCAGGCGGTAGAGCGTGCTGAGTCCGAATCCAGCAGCAACAGGCGGGCCCGTGAGGCCCCCATCTCGGCGCAGTCGTCGCGGCAGCGCTGGCTGAAGCCGTCTTCGCCGCTGGCGATCTGCGCGCCCACCGGCAATTGCAGTTCGAGTTCATGCCTGGACATAACGGGGACGCTCCTGATCAAGCTCATGTTCCAGCGCCATGCGCGCCAGCTGGGTGTAGTTGGCGCGCGGACCCTGTCCACGCCCGGTCAGCATTCCCTGGTAATCCAGGTCCTGCCAGACCCGGCCGGTCCACTCGACGCAGTCTTCGGCAATGACCAGCATCAGTGAATAGCGATACTCCAGGCCGTTGGCAGCAGTGTAGGTGTAGACCGGCGGGAACTGCACGGCCACATCCACCTGCCGCGCCAGCGCAGCCAGATGCTCGCGCAGCGCAGCGCGTGGATCGGCGCCTGGCTCCAGCTGCAACGCACGGGTTGCCAGATCCAGGTCCACCTCGCTGTGCAGGGCGACGAATGCAGCTGCACCAGATGCAAGGTTATGGCCGTGCTGTTTGGCCCAGTCGATGAATTGCAGACGCACGTCCGACGGCAGGTGTGCCGGCGCCGAAGACGCTGATTTTGTGCGGAAAGAAGGAGTGTCCATGCTGACGATCTTCCGGGCTGTGCCGTGAAGGGCGGGCGCAGGCGCAGTGAACCCGCCGTCATGGCCGGCGGCGGCGGATTAACCGTGCGGCAACGTGGTTGCAAGCCCAGGCGTGCCGCGCGTTGCAGGTGCTCGGACGCACCCCCACACTGCCGGAATGCCCGGTACGTCACGTACCTTCCGCTTGGAGGCTTTCAATGAAACTTTCCAATCTTTTCGGCGCCAGCCTGCTGCTGGCTGGCTTGCGGCGACCGGTTCACAGGCCTGGGGACGCAACGTCACCGACCCCGACGCACCCCGCGCGCTGAGCAGCGATGGCAAGGTGGACGTGCGCTGGACCGACCCGGCGCAGTTCTCCGAAGTGCGCTTCAGCGGCAACCGTTGGGAGGCGCAGCGCGGCGACTGGGTGACCCAACTGGCAACTCACTTTCAACAGAGCGCAGCGCGCCAGCTGCCCGATGGCCAGCACCTGAGCGTCACCATCACCGACATCCGCCGCGCCGGCCAATACGAGCCCTGGCACGGGCCGCGCATGCAGGACGTGCGCGTGGTCAAGGACATCTACCCGCCGCGGATCAGTTTCACCTATACGCTCACCGGCGCCGATGGCCGGGTGATCGACCAGGGCGAACGCAAGTTGGTGGACTCGGCCTTCCTAATGAGCGGCCCGCGGTTCACCGACAGCGACCCACTGCGCTTCGAGAAAGCGATGATCGACGACTGGGTGCGCAAGCAGTTCCGCAGCGATCACAGGACGGCTGGGTTGTAACCGGTTGGTGCTGACAGCGCCGGAAAAGCAACCCGGCTGTGTGTGCGAACGGCGCGTGGCAACGCGCCGTTTTTGCGTGTCGGCGCGCGGGTGATACGCATCCACCGTGCCATAAGGGTTAACGGCGCGATGGAAGTGACTAGCGCACTCACGGCGTACGGCGACCGCTTCGAGCCTCTCTCCCGCGGTCGCTAAGACCCAGGGGTTATCGGTCGACCACGCCGCCTCGCGACGCCTAATCTGGCAGATCGCAAAGAGACAAGGGGTTGAGGTGAGGGTACGGGGCGAAGCTCACGGGTGCTTCCAATTGCATGTGACGTCGCCCGTCCCCTCATCCGCCCCGTCGGGGCACCTTCTCCCCCATGACGAAGGACAACGTCCCGATGGGAGAAGGAATCCACGTTACCGCGCTGCAACCTCGCCCACTGCCGCACTACCCACATACGTCCGCGGCAAGCGCTTGAGTCCACACAACAGCTGATACGCGCTGACATTGCATTGCGTGGCCAGTGGGCCAACGCGTGGTGCCTGGCCCCACAGCTGCACGGTGGCACCAATGTCGGCCTGCGGGTGGTCGGTAAGGTCCACGGTGAGCATGTCCATCGAGACGCGACCGATCAATGGGCAGACCTGGCCATCCACCAGCACCGGGGTGCCGTTCGGCGCGAACTGCGGGTAGCCGTCGGCATAGCCCATCGCCACCACGCCGACGCGGGTCGGTCGTTCGGCGACAAAACGGGCGCCGTAGCCCACCGGTTCGCCGACCGGCAGGTCGCGGACCAAAATGATGCGCGAGCGCAGCGTCATCACCGGGCGCAATTGCGCAGTGTTCTCGGTGTCCTGCGGGAACGGGTTGGCGCCGTACAACATCAGCCCCGGGCGCGACCAGTCGTTGCGCAGCGCCGGCCAGCCGAGCAGGCCGGGCGAATTGCGCAGACTGGTTTCCGCGCGCATGCCGCCGGCGGTCAGCGCAAAGGCCACCGCCTGTTCGTCTGTGCGGCTGCAGTCCAATTCGTCGGCGCGCGCCAGGTGGGTCATCAGCACCAGCGAGGCGATCTGCGGCAGCCCGCGCAGGCGCAGCCATGCGGCGCGGAAGTCTTCCGGCGACAGGCCCAGCCGATGCATGCCGCTGTCCATCTTCAACCACACCCGCAACGGTCGTGGGCTCTGGAACGCGGCCAGCGCGCGCACCTGTTGCGGCGTAGCCGCCACCGTCCACAGGTCGTGCTCGGCGATCAGGCGCAGCTCGTCGTGCTCGAAGAACCCTTCCAGCAACAGGATTGGCGCGCGGATGCCGGCCTGGCGCAGTTCCAGCGCCTCTTCGATGCAGGCCACCGCGAAGCCATCGGCCTCCGGTTCCAGCGCCTGCGCGCAAGGCACTGCGCCATGCCCGTAAGCATCGGCCTTGACCACCGCCAGCGCCTTGCTGCCACCCAGGCGCTTGGCCAGGCGGTAGTTGTGGCGCAACGCCTCCAGATCGATCGACGCTTGCGCAGGACGCACTAGGCGGCCTCCCGCTGCGGGCGCGCACTGCGTGGCGACAGGTACCGGAAAATATCCAGACCGTCGGTATCGATCTCCGGCGTGCGGCCCTGCATGAGATCGGCCAGGTAGCGTCCGGAGCCGCAGGCCATGGTCCAGCCCAGCGTGCCGTGGCCGGTGTTGAGGAACAGGTTGGCATACGGCGTGGCGCCGACCACCGGCGTGCCATCCGGGGTGGCCGGGCGCAGGCCGGTCCAGAATTCGGCCTGGGCCAGATCGCCACCGCCGGGGAACAGGTCGTTGACCACCATTTCCAGGGTGGCGCGGCGACGCGGATTCAGCGACATGTCGAAGCCGGCCACCTCGGCCATACCGCCGACGCGGATGCGGTCGTCGAAGCGGGTGAGCGCGATCTTGTAGCTTTCGTCGAGCACGGTGGAGGTCGGCGCGCGCTGCGCATCGACGATCGGGATGGTGAGCGAGTAGCCCTTGAGCGGGTACACCGGCAGATGCAGGCCGAGCGAGAGCAACAGGTCGGCCGAATAGCTACCCAGCGCCAGCACGTAGCGGTCGGCGGTTTCGATGCGGCCATCGATTTGCACGCCGGTGACCTGGCCGCCAGCGTGTTCCAGCCACTCGATCTGGTAACCGTAGCGAAAGGTGACACCTGCCTGCGCAGCCAGTTCGGCCAGGCGCTGGGTGAACAGGCGGCAGTCGCCGGTCTGGTCTTCGGGCAGGCGCAGTGCGCCGGCCATCTGCGCGCCACCGCCGGCCAGTCCGGGCTCGAATTGCGCAATCTGCGCCGGGCTCAGCAGCTCGTACGGCACGCCGTACTGGGCCAACACTTCGATGTCCTGCGCAGCCGCGTCAAGCTGCTGCTGGGTGCGGAACAACTGGGTGGTGCCGAGCTGGCGGCCTTCGAATTCGATCCCAGTCTCGGCACGCAGTGCATTGAGGCAGTCGCGACTGTAGTCGGACATGCGCACCATGCGCGCCTTGTTCACCGCATACCGCTCGGCGGTGCAGTTGCGCAGCATCTGGCTCAGCCACGCCAGCTGGCGTAGGTCGCGGGTGGGGCGGATCGACAGCGGCGCATGCTGTTCGAACAGCCACTTCACCGCCTTGCCGGGCACGCCGGGCGCGGCCCAGGGAGAGGTGTAGCCGAACGACAGCTGGCCGGCGTTGGCGTAGCTGGTCTCCAGCGCAGCGGCCGGCTGGCGGTCAACCACGGTCACTTCGCAACCGGCCTGCGCCAGGTACCACGCACTGGTCACGCCAATGACGCCGCTGCCGAGAATGAGCACACGCATGTCGTTCTCCTCAAAAGGGCATTCCCCCACAACCACGCGCCGAGGGGGCTAGTTAGACGCAGTATATTGCGAGCCAGGCAGTGCCATTTCTGGAATCGGCACGGCCTTGCAGTGAAACTTCCTGCCAAACCTTGCCAAGACAAATTCCATGACCAGCCGCGCCCGGGAGCTGGACAAGATCGACCGCAAGATCCTGCGCATCCTGCAACAGGAGGAGCGGATTTCGTTTACCGAACTGGGCGAGCGGGTGGGCCTGTCGACCACGCCCTGCACCGAGCGTGTGCGCCAGCTGGAGCGCGATGGCGCCATCACCGGCTACTACGCGCGGCTGGACCCGCACTATCTCAAGGCCAGCCTGCTGGTCTTCGTGGAGATCAGCCTGGCGTACAAATCCGGCGACATCTTCGAACAATTCCGCCGCACCGCGCTGAAGCTGCCCAACGTGCTGGAGTGCCATCTGGTCTCCGGCGATTTCGACTACCTGCTCAAGGCGCGCATCAGCGAGATGGCCTCCTACCGCAAGCTGCTCGGCAGCACCGTGCTGACCATGCCGCATGTGCGCGAATCCAAGAGCTACATCGTGATGGAAGAGGTCAAGGAGACGCTGGCGTTGCCGATCGCCGATTGAGGCGGGAAATTGTAAATTGGGAATTGGCAACAGTAGAGCGCAGCGCCGCTATCAGCGCACCACGCGCATGCCATCGCCCGCCGGCACCGCGTCGTCGTAGCGACCGGTCTTCGTATCCAGCACCCGGTTGGCGCCGGCCGGCTGCATGCCCTGCAGCAAGCGACCGTTGCGGTCGTAGACCATCGGCTTGGTCGGCGCCACCTGGCTGCCGGCAGGTGCGACAGGGGTCTGTGCCGGGCCACGCGTGGGAATGGTCGGCGCGACCAGGCGTTGCCCCAGCTGCGAGGGCACGGGTGCGGCGGCAGGTGCCGGCTGCAGCGCGCGCGGCGTCACCGGGGGCTGCACCGGCGTTGGTGTGGTGATGGGTTGCAAGTGCGTGGACGAGTGCGTGGTGGTGGCCGACTGCGCTGCTGCCGCTGCGGCCATCGTCAGCAGAACGCACAGCAGAATGCGGCGGGTTGATGGATGGATCGCCATGACAGGCACCATGCGTGTTTGAGGGTCCTCACTCGATGGGGGCGCGGATGTGCTGCGGCAATGCGCACGACCGGCCGGGGGATGAACGCGTTCGCCAGGTCGTTGCGATGCGAAGAACGTCGCCACGGAGTGCAGTGGCGCACGCCAGCGCGTTCGCATGCAGCGATGACACCTGCGCAGCACCATGTTGATCGCGCTCACCGGTTGAACCGCCCCCGACAATGCCCACATCACTGGGACAGGCGCCGGCACCCCGCTGGCGAGCGCATGCGAGAGCCTCATGAGCCAGTTCGATCTGACCCCTCCCTCCCCCGCCCAGCGCGATGCCTTGATCGCCGGGCTCAGCGATGAGGAACAGCGCGTGTTGCTGCAGCATGGCACCGAGGCGCCGTTCTGCGGGGTGTTTCTGGACAACAAGCTGGACGGTGTCTATACCTGCCGGTTGTGCGGTCTGCCGCTGTTCCGGTCCAGCGCCAAATTCGAATCCGGGACGGGTTGGCCAAGCTTCTTCGCGCCTTACGACCCCGCCCATGTGCGCGAGATCCGCGATACCAGCTACGGCATGATCCGCACTGAAATCGTCTGTGCACGCTGCGACAGCCACCTGGGCCATGTGTTCCCGGACGGCCCGCCGCCGACCGGCGAGCGCCACTGCCTGAACTCGGTCTCGCTGGGCTTCACCGAAAACGGCCAGGCATTGCCCAACCCATTGCACCGCGAGGGTGCTGAGGCGCAGTCGGCCTGATGGCGTCGCCTGCTCGCCAGGCGACGGCCATGACGGCGCAGGAAGACGTCGAACAGTGCCTCCCTGCGCTTTGCGCGCCAAGCGAGGCAGTGCTCGCCACGCGCAGTGCTTGATTTTCAAACGGGCGGCCACACCCAGGCCAAGTTGCAGGTCCACCGCACCGCTGTCGTTATTCAGCCGTCCGCAGGCAGCCTGGCCGGGTCCGGCGCTCCTGATAGACGCACATGGGCAGCGCCGCGGCACAGCCCTCGCCATTCCAACCGTCGCCAGCAGGGCGACTATCCGATCCAGGCAGGAGTACGCAGATGCACACGTCCTCATCCCTGATGCTCACCGGCCTGTTGGCCACCGCCCTCGCCGGCTGCAGCGCAGGCTCACCGCCGCCGACAACGGAGGCGGCCAAGCCGGCAGGCACCGAGCCCGCCACAGCCAACAGCGCCGATGCCCACCCACCTGCCGTGGGCACCGACGCCAGCGTCGCCGGCCCGCTGCCCAGGCCCGGTAGGACGCCTGCGCACACCGCGCCTGCCGCCGCCCCGGCGCTTCCCGCGCAGGCAGTGGGCTGGCGCTGCGGTCAGCGCATGATCGCCACCCGGTTCGACTCGGCCGCCGATGCGTTAGAGCTGACGTTGGAAGACCGCAGGCTGATCCTGGTCAGTGCGCAGGCGGCGTCCGGAACGCGCTTTGCCGATGCCCAGGGCAATCAATTCTGGGAACATGCCGGCGAAGCGACGCTATCGCTGGCGGGCGGCGAAGCGCTCAAATGCGTGCATGAGGCCACAACGACAATCGGCTAAACGTTCAGTGACAGGGCACATCTTCACGCTGCGCGCTTCAAGAATCGGCCGCGCAAGCCGAAACCATTAGCGACCCCAGTTTGCTCTCGGCTGCGCCATGCTCATTATCGTCGGCTTCATCGTCGTCATCGTCAGTGTCCTCGGCGGCTATGTGCTGTCGCACGGAAAGCTGGGCGCGTTGTGGCAGCCGTACGAGCTGATGATCATCGGTGGCGCGGCATTGGGCGCGTTCCTGGTCAGCACGCCGGGCAAGATCGTCAAGGAAACGCTCAGCGGCATCATGGGCGTGTTCAAGGGCCCGCAGTACAAGTCCGAGGACTACAAGGACACCCTGAGCCTGATCTACGAGCTGTTGAACAAGGCCCGCCGCGACGGCTTCATGGCGCTGGAAGACCACGTCGAAAAGCCGCAGGACAGCACCATCTTCGGCAACTACCCCAAGGTGGTGGCCGACCATCACCTGCTGGACTTCATCACCGACTGCCTGCGCCTGATGATCGGCAGCAACATCGAGCCGCACGAGCTGGAACCGCTGCTCGAACTGGAACTGGAAAAACACCATCACGAAGCCCTGGCGCCGTCGCATGCGCTGAGCAAGGTGTCCGATGGCCTGCCTGGCTTCGGCATCGTGGCGGCAGTGCTCGGCATCGTGATTACCATGGGCTCGATCGGCGGTCCGATCGAAGAGATCGGCCACCACGTCGGCGCCGCACTGGTCGGCACCTTCCTCGGCATCCTGCTGGCCTACGGCTTCGTGTCGCCGTTGTCGGCGGCAATGGAAGCGCGTGCCGAGCAGGACGGGCGCATCTATGAAGCGGTCAAGACCGCGCTGCTGGCCTGCCTGCGTGGTTACAACCCGAAGATTGCGCTGGAATTCGCGCGAAAGACCCTGCCCTCCAATGTGCGTCCGAGCTTCGGCGATTTCGAAACGCACCTGAAGACGATCAAGTAGGGCCGCGGTCATGGCCGAGGCCAAATCCACCGTCATCATCCGACGGGTCAAGAAGGTGCAGGGCGGCGGCCATCATGGCGGCGCCTGGAAGGTGGCGTTTGCCGACTTCGTGACCGCGATGATGGCCTTCTTCCTGGTGCTGTGGCTGATGGCGGCCACCACCAAGGAACAGCGTGCGGCGATCTCCGAATACTTCCGCAACCCCAGCCCGCTGTCGGGCAAATCGATGGCGCCCTCGCCTGGCATGAACGGGCCTGGCGGCGCCAGCACCTCGATGATCAAGCTCGGCGGCACCGCCGACATGGCCAAGGGGCAGAAGGACGAAATGGGCCGCAAGCGCGACAATGCCGCGGACACCACCGAAGACAGCCGCAGCAAGGACAAAAAGCGCCTGGAAACGCTGATGCAGGAACTGAAAGAGGCCATCGACAAGAGCCAGGCGCTGGAGCCGTTCAAGGATCAGTTGCTGCTGGATCTCACGCCCGATGGCCTGCGCATCCAGATCGTGGACAAGCAGAACCGCCCGATGTTCGACATCGGCCGCGACCAGCTCAAGCCGTACACGGTGGCGATCCTGCACGAGCTGTCCAATTTCATTAATCAGGTGCCCAACCACATCAGCATCACCGGCCACACCGATACCACGGCCTACAGCAGCGATGCCGGCTACACCAACTGGGAACTCAGCGCCGACCGTGCCAATGCCGCGCGCCGCGCACTGGTGGGCGGTGGCATGTCCGACGCCAAGGTGACGCGCGTGGTGGGGCTGTCGTCGTCGGTGTTGTTCGACAAGACCGACCCGCAGAACCCGATCAACCGTCGCATCAGTATCGTGGTGATGACCCAGGACGCCGAAAGCGCGGCCTTGGCCGGTGCAGGACAAGGCGTGGCGCTGGGCAAATCGGTGCACGATGCCGACACCCAGGTGCCGGATCTGAGCGGTGCTGCGGCCACCGTGGGAACGCCGGTCAAGCAAGCAGCACCAACAGTGGCCTCGCCGGTCGCCGCCACCGCGGCTCCTGTCCCGGCGGCGGCCGGAGCTGCCGCTGCCCGTCCGGCAGGACCGCGCCTGTCTTCCAGCGCGCAGGTGGACTCTGCCAAGGCGCTTGCCAAGGCTGCGGAAGCCGCGGTGGAGAAGCAGTAATGCAGGGCCGGCAGGCCTGGATGTGCAGACCGCGATGTGCGATTTCCCAGGCAATCGCGTCGGGGAAACGGCCCACTGCTGTTTCGGGCCAGGTCCGCCGGTGGCGGGGTTGAGAGCGGCGAACAACACGTCGCGAGCAGCGGTCAGGTAGACACGGGCGGCGCCGCTCACAACCGCAGTGGACGCGTGGTCCATGCCGATTCCGAGCACCGGCCGCGCCCGCCTGGCGGTGAGCGCAGTCGTTTTGTTGGCCGCTCTCAGGTCGGTGCCGGTGCAGACGCTGCGCCCCTGGCGGCCCTGTCTGGTGCGATGCCAATCGCCGCCGCGCATCGCATCGTGCGGCGCACGCTCTAGAATGGCTGGCCATTCCCAGCGTCGAGAACACCGTGTCCCGCAATTCCAAGGCCAAGCGCGACAAGCGCAAGAAGCAGCAACCCAAGCGCCCCTTCGCCCGTCTGGGCCAGGCGCCCCAGGTCACCAACCATGCCGTGCTGCAAGACGCCGAAGGGCGTGTCGTGGCCGCCATCGGCCTGCAGGGCGGCAGCGAGTGGATGCTGTCGATCGGCGGCCAGACCATGGGCAGCGCCGACAACCCGGTGCCGATGCTGGCCCTGCTCAAGCACCTGGCCAACCTGCAGCAAGCCGAAGGCAAGACCATCTGGCTGGAATATTCGACCCAGCTGCAGCAGATGATCGACGACCTGGCCGCCGACGAAGGCCAGACCGCCGAGGAATACCTGAACACGCTGGTGGCCGAATTCCAGAACGCCGACGCGGATGAAGACGGCGACGCCGATGCAGAAGACGCCGCTGACGCTGCCGGCACCGACGCCGTCGCTGAAGATGCTGCAGCTGAAAACGCCACTGCCAGCACCGATGACAGTGCGGCCGACGCAGAAGCCAGCGACGATGCCGAGAGCGACAGCGCCGGCAAGAAGGCCAGGAAGGCCTGACCCGGCCGATGGCCGTCTACGTCGACGATGCGGTGCACCTGTGGCGCGATCAGCGCTGGGCGCACCTGCTGGGCGATACGCTGGACGAGCTCCATGCCATGGCGGCGCGGCTGGGCATTCCTCGCCGCGCCTTCCAGAACAAACTCAGTGGTGCGCACTACGACGTGCCCGCTCCGCTGCGCCTTGAGGCGATCGCCCTCGGCGCCATCGCCATTTCCCGCCATACCGACCGCACCTTGCTCAAGGCGTTGATTGCCAATGCGCGAGCGCAAGCGCGCGGCGAGCACGCATAAGCGGCGCCTGCGACGCCGACAGGCGGCGCACCGTCACACCCGTCGGTACACCTGCCGGCCCGCCAATGGAACCCTCGCGTCGCAATGAAAGACATACATTGCGCGCCGCGCGTGCATGTGGTGTTGTAGGACACCGTCGGCCCGTCACCATGGCAAGTGACTTGGGAGAGGTGTCTTGTCTATCCGTGCTTCCCTACCCGATGCGGACTCGCTGTTATCCGTCGCCGTTCTGGAAGACGACGCGCTGTTGCGCGAGGACATCCTCATTCCCGGGTTGCGCGAGTTCGGCTTTCGCGTCAGCGGCGCCGGAACCGCTGGCGAACTGTATCGGCTGATGCTGCAACAGGCCTTCGATCTGGTCGTGCTCGATCTCGGCCTTCCCGACGAAAGCGGATTGAGCGTGGTGACGTACCTGCGCTCGTTGTTCGCCGGACTGGGCATCGTCGTGTTGACCGGCAATCGCGGTCGCAGCGACCACGCGCGCGCCTTGCACGGCGGCGCCGACGCCTTCCTGCGCAAACCGACCGACCCGGAAATCCTCGCGCTGACCTTGCGCAACCTGGCACAGCGTCTACGCACGGCCCACATCAGCGTCACCACGCCCAGCCAAGCCTGGCGACTGCAATCAGACGGTTGGTGTCTGTTGGCACCGGACGGCACGGTCATGGTGCTGACCTCGCTGGAGCGGTGTCTGATGCGCTGCCTGGATGCGCAGCGCGGCCAGGCGATCGAGCGCGAAACCTTGGTATCGGCACTGGAAGCCGCCACCGGCGACTTCGACCTGCACCGGCTGGAAATGCTGATCCATCGTCTGCGGCGCAAGGCCGCACGCATCTCCAGCGATCGGACACCGGCGCTGCCGCTGTTGTCCTCCCGTGGCATGGGCTACCTGCTGGCCGACTGAGGCGCCGCCGCCAGCGGCAATTGCAGGCACAGACAGGCCCCGCCTTGCGGACCATTGCACGCCGCCACCTGGCCACCGGCCGCGGCGATGATGCTTTGCACCACCGACAAGCCCAGCCCGGTGCCCTTGCCGACCGGCTTGGTGGTGTAGAACGGCTCGAGAATTCGCGCCAGCAGATGCGGTGCAATGCCCGGACCGGTATCGCAGAAACGCAAGCACACCGTGGCCTCGCGCAACTCGCCTTCGATACGGAACACGCCCTGCTCCTCCATCGCGTCGCGCGCGTTGGCGGCGATGTTGAGCAGCACCAGTTCGAGATCATCGCGATCCATCAGGACCCACAGCGGCGGCCCGGCGGCGATGCACTCCAGCCGGATGTCGTGCCCGAATAGCTGACGCAAGGTGGGTTCGGCATCGCGCAGTGCTGCGCGGGCATCGAACAGGGTCGGCAGGTCGGGCTCGGCGCGGCCGAAGTTGAGGATGCGCCGGCTGACTGTCAACGCGCGCCGCGAGGCGGTCTCGATGTTTTCCAGCGTTTTGAGCAGCGGCGCTTCGCCGTAGCCCTCCAGCGCATCGCGCCGTTGCGCGTAGCCGATGATCACGTTGATCAGATTATCGAAATCGTGCGCGACGCCAGCTGCCAGACGCCCGAGCGCTTCCATTTTCTGGATGTGGATCAGTTGCTCCTGCACGCGTTCGCGCTCGGCCATTTCCTGCAGCAGACGGCGATTGAGCTGTTCCAGTTCGCGCCGGCGGTGTTCTGATTCGAGCAGGCTGTCACGCAATGCGGCGATGGTGCGATCCAGGCTGAGAGTGATCAGCAGATAGGCACCGACGGTCACCAGGCCCAAGCCGATGTTGCCGCGCACCGAGCGCCAGGGCACCGGCCAGATCACCTGTGCGAGCACGCCCAGCAACGCAGCAGCCGCCAGCAACAGGAACACGCGCCAGAGCGCGCGACTCCCCAGCACCATGCCGGCGAGTACCAGCGCCAGCAAGGGCATGGGGTTGGTCAGCAGGTCGTAAATGTCCACCCGCACATAGGTAACCACCACGCCGATCAACGTCGCGGCCACGTAAGTCCGCACCGCCCCCGCATTGTCGCCGCGCCGCACGCGCCACACGCCCAGCGCCGCACCTACCGCAGTGAGCACGCTACCCACCAGGGCAAACAACAGGTCCGTGTGACTCAGCAAGCGCGCAGCGCCAGCCACGTAGAGAAACAGGCCGATGTCGCCGGCGGTATAGAGCACGATCGCCGCCAGCAACACTTGCAGGAACGCCGCATGCCGATGGTCGCTGGCACTGGCGGACGTCGGTGGCTGCAACCAGGGCAAAACTGAGATGAATTTCACAGAACTGGCAGCAGGCGACCTAGACAACGCTGGATGCTCACATCGGTGGTGAGTGGATGCAATCGTCGTTTGGTGACAGCCCGGGATCTGCGTGACAAGTTTTTGGCGCACTTCGTGTTCGCCGACACAACTCCGCATCGACAGGGGGATGCCTTGGAGTTCGGTCGGCGCCAGTCGCTCCGCCCACCACGTTCTGGGGACACCGATGAGCCTTCTGCCTGACCATGTAACGGGCCAGCACCGCGCCCGCCTCGCCGCTGCCCGCCCCGCCGGTAGCACTGCCTGCATCGCACCACCACCGCGGCGGCCGCTGACACGCGCCATGCTCACCCTCCTGTTTCTGGCCAGTCGTCTGGCAACTGCACACACCACCACACCTGCGCCAGAAGCGACAAGCCCGACCAGCCAAGCCAGCACCGCCGACACCACAGCGCAGGACAACGCCACCACGCCACCAGACGCGGCTGACGACATCGGCAAGCATCTGCAGATCGTCGGTGGCAGCGACCCGGCCGAGGACGTCGGCGCATTCGCCGCCGAGCCCTATGCGGTGGCCATCGGCGAGGCCAGCAATGCGCTCGGCGAAGGCGGTATTGCACTGGGTGCCGGTGCCACGGTGACGGCCAAGCACGCGATCGCCACCGGCTACGCGGCCGCGGCGAGCGGCGAATCGGCCGTCGCCATTGGCGGCACGACCGAGATATTCGACTACAACGACGCCGGCGAGATCATCGGCAGTCACCAGGATTCCACCGAGGCCAGCCAGTTCGGCGCGGTAGCGCTGGGCGGCGGTGCCAAGGCCACCGCGGCGCTGGCTACTGCGGTAGGGAGCGGCAGCGAAGCACGCAACGTGCAGAGCACGGCGCTGGGCTACCGCGCCCGCGCGTTCGAAGACGGAGCGACCGCTGTCGGCGGCTTGTCGGTGGCCTCGGGCTATCTGTCGACCGCCAACGGCTACTTCGCCCGCGCCACCGGCACCAGTAGCGTGGCGCTCGGCAACACCGCCCTGGCCAGCGGGATCGACAGCGTGGCCATCGGCGGCGTCAGCACTGCCGCGGCGGCGGCCGGCAACAGCAGCAGCCTCACCGCGGCCACCGGCGTCGGTAGCGTCGCGCTGGGTGCGGGTGCGGTGACGCAATCCAATTACGCGATCGCCCTCGGCTACAACGCCAACGTGTTCCCCAATCTGCCGGGCAACACCGATGCCGTGGCGATCGGCCACAGCGCCGGTTCGTTCGCCCCCAACACGGTCTCGTTGGGCGCCTATGCCTTGGCATCGAACCAGGACGGGATCGCCGTGGGTCACAACAGCTGGGCCTTGAGCGCCAATAGCGTGGTCCTGGGCTCGGGCGCCATCAGTTCGTGGTTCAACCCCAACAGCACCGCCTTGGGTGCGGCCACCCGCACCGACGGCGTCGATGCCACCTCGATCGGCTATGGCGCCAAGGTCGGCAGCTGGGTGGACGATGCCTGGAACCGCGCTCCGGTCAGCGCGGTGGCGCTGGGCGCCTTTTCGCATGCAACGCGCAACTACAGCGTGGCGGTGGGCGATGTGGCATCCGGATTGACGCGACAGATCACCAGCGTGGCGGCCGGCACCGAAGCCACCGATGCGGTCAACAAGGGCCAGCTCGATGCGTTGGCTGCCGATGTGCAGGCCACCAGCGGCGTGTTGCAAGCCAATGGCGAGGGCACTGCCAGCGCGACCGGCGAGCACAGCACGGCGGCCGGTGCCGGCGCGTCGACCAGCGGCGCGCGCAGCGTGGCCGTGGCGGCGGGCAGTCGTGCCAGCGCCGCCGGCGCCAGCGCACTGGGCGTGGACAGCAGCGCCAACGGCGTGAACAGCACGGCCATGGGCTACAACAGCTTCGTGCGCCAGAGCGGCGTCAACGGTGTGGCCTTGGGTGCCAATGCCGGCGCCAGCGGGGCCGATTCGGTTGCGCTGGGCTCGGGTTCGCGCACCTACGAGGCCAATACGGTCTCGGTGGGCAGCGGCAACGGTCACGGTGGCCCGGCGACGCGGCGCATCGTCAATCTAGGCGCCGGCGCAATCGCCGACGGCAGCAGCGAGGCGATCACCGGCGGACAGTTGTTCCAGTCGCTGAGCAACGCCGCCAGCGTCCTGGGCGGTGGCGCAGCCATCGGCGCACAAGGCGTGTTCGTTGCGCCGACCTACGTGATCCAGGGTGCCAGCTACACCAATGTCGGCGCCGCACTGACCGCGCTGGACAGCAAGGTCAGCGCGCTGGATGGTCGCCTGGGTGGCACGACGTCGTCGCGGACGGCCGCGTTGCGCAGTGCCGGCGTGGCGGCAGGACTGGCGCCTGCAACCTCCGCAATTGCGACAGCCGAGGCTAGCGCCCCCGGGCTGAAAGGCACGCCGACGCCGGCGGTCGCCAGCACCAGCACGGTGGCCGCCACGTCCACGGCGACGGGGAGCGCGGCAGTGGCCAACGATGTCACCGGCACGGCGATCGGTGGCAGCGCGTACGCGCACGGCCCCAACGACACCGCGATCGGCAGCAATGCGCGCGTCAATGCCGATGGCAGCACCGCAGTCGGCGCCAACACGCAGATTGCTGCAGTGGCGACCAATGCGGTGGCGATGGGCGAAGGCGCACAGGTCAGCGCGGCGTCAGCCACGGCCATCGGGCAGGGCGCGCGTGCCACCGCGCAAGGCGCCGTCGCAGTGGGCCAAGGCGCGGTGGCAGACCGCGCCAACACGGTCTCGGTGGGTAGCGTCGGCGCCGAGCGGCAGATCACCAACGTGGCCGCCGGCCGTTCCGATACCGACGCGGCCAACCTCGCCCAGGTCTCTGCGGGCGACGCACGGACCTTGAGTTCGGCCACTCGCTACACCGACAGCCGCGTCTCGGCCCTGAGCGACAGTTTCAGCCAACTGCACGACGACAGCATGCGCCGCTTCCAGAACATGGATCGTCGCATCGACCGCCTCGGTGCGATGAGCGCGGCGATGCTCAACATGGCCATCAATGCGGCCGGCACACAAAGCGAACGTGGGCGTATCTCCGTCGGCGCCGGCTTCCAGAGCAGCGAGCATGCGCTGTCGATCGGCTACGCCCGCAAGATCGGCGAGCGCGCCTCCTTCAGCCTGGGCGGCGCCTTCAGCGGCAACGACTCCTCCGCCGGCCTGGGCTTCGGTGTGGACTTGTGAGCCTGCCCGCACGCACCGCCATCCCCTTCTTCTTGGAATTGCGCCCATGAACACCGCCTCTCCGCCACTCCGGACCCTGTTGTTGAGCGCTGTGCTCGCCACTGCCCCCTTCCAACTGCATGCGGCCAACGATCCGCTGGAACAGCGTGGTCTGGTCGACAGCCCGGTGCCTGACGGCTCGCCCGCGGCCGGCAGGCTCATCGTCAAATACAGGCCCAGCATCGGCTCCGACGCGCTGCGCGCGTCCATCCTGTCGTCGGCCGCACGCCGCGCCAACCTGTTGCCTCCCAGCAGCAACGCCGCCCGTAGCGCGCCGATGGCCGCGCGCGTCCTGCGCACCAGCGGCACCGGTGCCAGCGTGCTGCGCCTGACCGGTCATCTGACTACTGCCGAGCAAACCAGGCTGCTGACCGAACTGCGCGCCGACCCCGCCGTCGAATACGCGCAATTGGATCGGATGATGCAGCCGGTGCTCGACCTGGTCGGGTCGGCCGCACTGCCGGCACAGGCGCGTGCAACAGCGCAGCACACCGATCCGGCAGTGCCCAACGACAAGTTCTACGCGAAATATCAATGGCATATGCAGGACAGCGCAGGCGGGATCCGCGCGCCCAAGGCCT
The DNA here is from genome assembly GCF_038405005.1 of Xanthomonas sp. JL1. Classification (NCBI taxonomy): domain Bacteria; kingdom Pseudomonadati; phylum Pseudomonadota; class Gammaproteobacteria; order Lysobacterales; family Lysobacteraceae; genus Xanthomonas; species Xanthomonas sp. JL1. The sequence continues at coordinate 54,379 of NZ_JBBYGR010000053.1, forward strand.
GGGAGACCTCCACCGGCGGCGGCGTGGTGGTGGCGGTGATCGACACCGGCATCCTGCCCGACCACCCGGATCTGAAGAACAACGACCACATCCTGCAGGGCTACGACTTCATCACCAACGCAAGTGTGTCCCGTCGCGCCACCGACGGCCGCGTACCCGGCGCGCTCGACTACGGCGATTGGATAGACGACGACAATACCTGCCTGCAGCGCGCGCGCGCCAGTAGCTGGCACGGCACCCACACGGCCGGCACGATCGGCGAACTGACCAACAACGGGATTGGCGGCGTTGGTGCCGCACACGACGCCCAGATCCTGCCGATCCGCGCGCTCGGGCACTGCGGCGGCATGAGTTCGGATATCGCCGATGCGATCGTGTGGGCATCGGGCGGGCACGTCGATGGCGTGCCGGACAATACCCATCCGGCCGAAGTGATCAGCATGAGCTTGGGCGGCTTTGGCAGCTGCGACAGCAATACGCAGCAGGCGATCAATACGGCCGTCGCCAACGGCAGCACGGTGGTGGTGGCCGCCGGCAACGATGCCATCGATGCGGCGCAATTCACCCCGGCCAGCTGCAGCAACGTGATCACCGTGGGTGCCACCCGCATCACCGGCGGCATCGCGTTCTATTCCAACTTCGGCTCGGTCGTCGACCTGTCAGGACCCGGCGGCGGCCAGGACCAGGACACCGGTAACGGCGGTTGGGACGGGTTGGTGCTGTCGACCGGCTATAGCGGCAAGACCACGCCGACCTCCGGTCAATATAAGTACCTCGGCTATGCCGGCACCTCGATGGCCTCGCCGCACGTCGCGGCCGTGGCTGCGTTGGTGCAAAGCTCGCTGGCGAGCACTGGCAAGACACCGCTCAACCCATCGCAACTGCAGGCGGTCTTGAAACAGACCGCGCGCGCCTTCCCGGTGCCACCGCCGACGGCGACACCGATCGGTACCGGCATCGTTGATGCGACGGCGGCGATGGACTATGTCCGCACCAATTGCAGCGGCAGCAGCTGCAAGCCGGTGAGCACCGCACTGAGCAACCGCACGCCGGTCACCGCGCAAAGTGCCGGCGTCGACGAGGAGCATTTGTATAGCTTCACCGCCACCGCGGGGACGCCGTTGAACGTGCTGTCCTACGGCGGCAGCGGCAATGTCGCCCTGTACCTGACGTTCGGCGCCGAGCCCACCACCCGTAGCTACGACCTGCGTTCGGTCCGTCCCGGCAATACGCAGACCCTGCGACTGCCCTCGCCACAGGCCGGCACCTACTTCATCAAGCTGGTCGGCGGAGACGGTGGTTTCAACAATGTGTCCTTGATGGCCCGGCAGTGATCTGGCGGGCATCGCTCCAGCGCGGCGAGGTCGCGCAGGGCACGCCATGCCATGCCATGCCTGCGGTTCGGCAACGTTGTTCTCATCCCCACTGGCCGTGGCCCGGGCGGCAGTCGTCGGCAAGCGGGTTAGAACGGATCGCTGCCCGGGCGCAGATCCGCACCCAGGATCGCTGCCAGCCGCTGCATGTCCTCATCGTTGCGGCTCAGTGCCATCCAGCCGGCACGGTCGTCGCTGCCGGTGTCCCAACACCACAGGGTGTAGCCGTATTCGCGCAGGCGATCGTACGCCACCGTCAGCAGCGCGGCGGTGTCGTTGGCGACCAGGAAGTCGTCATCGTCCATGTCGCCGCCCCAGTCGATGCGCAAGTTCCAGCGTGCGGCCAGTTCGTCGATCGCACTGATCAGCGTTTCGCTGTCGCTGCCATCCACGTAGAACCCTGAGCTCCAGTCGATCGCATCCTTCAGCGCCCATAACCACGCATCGCCATCGGTCTCGCCGGCGCTCTCGCGATAGGCATCGAACTGGCGCAGCGCGGTTTCTTCGTCGCCCGGATTGATCAGCAGCAACAGGTTCCAGACCAGCCCCTGATGGGTGTCCGGATCGTCGTCGTTGTCGGCGCTGAGGTCATCCGGTTCATCGTAGTCGGCGCTGTTGTCGGGCATCACGGTCTCACTTCCACAGATTGCAGGGCGGAAGTGTGAGGCCTGATGGCGCGCAAGCAAACAGATTGCCGCACGCAACTGCGTCGCCGGGGCTGGTCTTCACGGCGCAGGCCCGTATCCTGTGCGGTCGAAGACGGCTCTCCCGGCCGCCATGACGCCTTTCCCATGAGCGATACCCCTCCCGATCACCTGGCCATCGACGCGCGCAGCCCATTCCACAATGCCGATGCCCTCAACCGCGGCGTCGGCGTGCGCTTCAACGGTGTCGAACGCGACAACGTGGAGGAATACTCGGTGAGCGAAGGCTGGATCAAGGTGCAGGTCGGCAAGGCGCGCGACCGTCGCGGCAACCCGATGACGATGAAGATCAAGGGCGAAGTGGCGGCCTATTACCTGGACACCAAGAACGGCGCCAAGCCGGCTGCCGAGTAAAAGCAGCTGACAACACCACTTCACGCCAGGCTGCTGCAGGCTGGCGGATCTGTGCCCTGGCTGCAGTGACCTTGCCCGCGCACCGTCGCGGGACATGCTGCAAGTACGTTCTTGTCCGCGTTTACGCGGCATCCATGGCACGTCAGGTCCCGCGACGGTGCGCGGGCAAGGTCCGGTCGCGTTGGTCGGTGTGCAACGCTTTCAATAAAGCCGCCAGGAAACCGTCTGGTGCGGTGTCCTTGCCGATTGCGGAACCGTTGGCGGCATGGATGCCGCCATCGAGCCCCAGGGACGGAGTCACGGCATGTCCCGCGAGCGGCGAGGGCACCGCGCACGCGACCCACGCAGCGTTTGACCTGAACTCCCGCCGGCATCCACCAGGATGCGGCCGACAAAACCACTGCACTCACCACTCACGCGTTGAGCCAATAGCCGCTGCGGAAGATCGCCGCCGCCACGCCAAGGCACACGACCAGGAACAGAAAGGTCATGCCGGCGCTCACCGCGATATGCACATCGGCCTTGCCGTAGAAACTCCAGCGGAAGCCGCTGATCAGATACACCACCGGGTTGAACAGCGTGACCTTCTGCCACAGCGGCGGCAGCATATTGATCGAGTAGAAACTGCCGCCCAGGAAGGTCAGCGGCGTCACCACCATCAGCGGAATCACCTGCAATTTTTCGAAACCATCGGCCCAGATGCCGATGATGAAACCGAACAGGCTGAAGGTCAGTGCGGTGAGCACCAGAAAGCCCAGCATCCATACCGGATGGGCGATTTGGTACGGCACGAATAGCCGCGCAGTGAGCAGGATCAACAGCCCCAGCATCACCGACTTGGTCGCCGCCGCCCCCACGTAGCCGATCACGATCTCCCACCACGCCACCGGCGCGGACTGCACCTCGTAGATGGTGCCGGCCCAGCGCGGCATGTAGATGCCGAACGACGCGTTGGAAATGCTTTCGTTGAGCAGCGACAGCATCACCAGCCCGGGAATGATGAAAGCGCCATAGCTGATGCCGTCGATATCGCCCATGCGCGCACCGATCGCCGCGCCGAACACCACGAAGTACAACGAGGTAGACAACACCGGCGAGGCGATCGACTGCGTGAGCGTGCGGAACGCGCGCGCCATTTCGAAACGGTAGATCGCCGCAATCGCATGCACATTCAGGCGCGCACCTCCTGTTGACGTGCGCCATGCACCAGGTTGACGAAGATCTCTTCCAGCGAACTCTCGCTGGAATGCAGGTCCTTGAAGTCGATGCCCTGCGCATTGAGCCGGCGCAGCAACGCACCGATGCCGGTCTGCTCGGCCTGGGTGTCGAAGGTGTAGATCAAACGATTGCCATCGGCAGCCAACTCCAGCGGCAGATCGGCCACCGCGGCGGGCAACGCCTGCAACGGCGCCTGCAGGCTCAGCGTCAGCTGCTTGTTGCCGAGCTTGCGCATCAGCGTGCGCTTGTCTTCCACCAGCACCAGTTCGCCGCGGTTGATCACACCCACGCGGTCGGCCATGTCTTCGGCCTCTTCGATGTAATGGGTGGTCAAAATGATGGTGGTGCCCTGTTCGCGCAGCCGCCGCACCATCTGCCACATATCGTGGCGCAGCTCCACGTCCACACCGGCAGTGGGCTCGTCCAGAAACAGAATGCGCGGCTCGTGGGCGAGCGCCTTGGCAATCAGCACGCGCCGCTTCATGCCACCGGACAGCGTGGAAATCTTGTTGTTGCGCTTCTCCCATAAGGAGAGCTCGCGCAGGATGGTTTCCAGATACTGCGGATTGGCCGGCTTGCCGAACAGGCCGCGACTGAATCGTACCGTGGCCCATACCGTTTCGAACGCGTCGGTGGCCAGTTCCTGCAGCACCAAACCGATGCTGGCGCGCGCGGCGCGGTAGTCGCGCACGATGTCGTGCCCATCGGCCAACACGGTGCCGGTGCTGGGGTTGATCAACCCGCAAATGATGCTGATCAAGGTCGTCTTGCCGGCACCGTTAGGGCCGAGCAGCGCGAAGATCTCGCCGCGCTGGATCTCAACATCCACCTGTTTGAGCGCCTGGCAACCGCCGGCGTAGGTCTTGCTCAAGCCATGGATGGCAACGATCGACGTCATGGGTGCGATACGAAAGACGATAAGCGCCCCAGGGTAGGCGGTGCGCCGTGACGATGGCAGTGGGTGAGATGGGAGTGTGTCTCCCGACGTGCATCGCCGCTAGGCCAACACGCAGATCAGCCGGAACACGCCTGCGCATGATGGACATCAGTACGGAGTGCTATCGCGCGCAAGCGCGCTCCTTCACAACGACGACCTCACGACCGCCGTGGCTCTTGCGATTCCCCAATCCCCATTCCCACGCGCTCAAGCGCGCTTGCGCGACTCGATCAGATCCAGATTGCGCACCAGCCGCCGCGACAACTCGTCGGAAATCTCGCGGCGTCGGGCCAGCTTGAACAACTCATTGCGCTCGGCCACCAACGCCGCATGCCGGAACTGACGCAGCGCCTTTTCGTAGGCCACCGCCTCTTCCGGATCGGTCTCGGCCATGTCCACCGAGCCGAGCTTGCGCTGATAGCGCTGACTGACCTGGTTGGCCGCCGCGTTGTAGCGCTCGGCATGTTTGCTGCCATCCACCAGCCGCTGCCGCAGTTTTTCCACTGCATCCAGCGCTGCCTGCGAGGCGGCTTTCGCGGCCAGGTCTTCCTTGAGCTGCTCGTCTTCTTCTTCGGGAAGCTCCAGCCCGCGCAACAACCGCGGCAACGCAACGCTGGCAACCAGCAACGACACCAGAATGACCGAGGCCGCCAGGAAGATCGCCAACTGGCGGGCCGGGAATGGCGAGCCGTCCTCCAGCATCAAGGGCAGCGTGAGCACGCCAGCCAGGGTGATCGCGCCGCGCACGCCGGCCAGCGACACCGCCACCACGATCCGCCACGGCGGGCTGACATGCGCCTCGCCGCGTCGCTGCGCCTTGAAGATATTCCAGCGCAGCGACAGGAACACCCAGACGAAGCGCAACGCCATCAGGCTGGCGCTGATGGTGGCCACGTACACCGCCAGCCACCACGGATTGAGGTGCCCGGCCTCCTGCACGCTGCGCACCGCGCCGTCCAGAATGCCCGGCAACTGCTCGCCCAGCAGCACGAAGATGATGCCGTTGAAGGTGAACTGCACCGTGTCCCACACCGCCGAACGCTGCAGGCGCATGTTGCCCGGCGCGTTGCCGGCCATTTCCACGTAACTCATGGTGATGCCGGCGGCCACCGCGGCCAGGATGCCCGATGCATGGAAGGCTTCGGCCAGCAGATAGGCTGCAAACGGGGTGAGCAGGTTGACCAGGATCGCCGAACCGGGCTCCTCGCCGAAGTGCCGCCAGATCCAGGCCTGGATGCGGCTCAACCCGAAGGTCGTCGCCACGCCCAAGGCCAGACCAGCCAGCGCCACCCACAGGAAGGTCAGCGAAGCGGCCGCGACCGAGAAGGTGCCAGTGAGCACGGCCGCCACCGCGAATTGGAAACACACCAGGCCCGAGGCGTCGTTGAGCAGCGACTCGCCTTCCAGGATGTGCATCAGGCGCTTGGGAATCGGCACCTTGGAGGCGATCGACGACACCGCCACCGGGTCGGTCGGCGAAATGATCGCCGCCAGCGCGAACGCCACGGCCAGCGGCATCGCCGGTATCAGCCAATGGATGAAGACGCCGGCACCAATCACGGTGAAGATGACCAGCCCCAACGCCAGTTCCAGGATTGCCGCCTTGTCGCGGAACAGGCCTTGTTTGGGAATGCGCCAGCCATCCAGAAACAGCAGTGGCGGCAGGAACAACAGGAAGAACAGCTCCGGCTCCAGTTCGTGCCCCGCATCGAACACGCCGGAGACCACCGCGCCCAGCGCAATCTGGACCAACGGCAACGGTAGCGAGAACGGCAGGATGCGGATGAGATAACCGCTGGCCGCGACCGCCAGCAACATGGCGAGGACGACATCGATCGAATGCATAAAAACCCGGAATGAAAGAGCGGCCGCACGTGCGGCATCGCATATTGCGACGCACAACAACGCACTTACGGGACCATACCGGGTTGCAACCGGCGATGAAACCACCGCACCGCATGGCCCTGAGTGGTCCTGCGGAGTGATCGCCACCATGGTGTCGTGCTACGCACTGTGGCGTGTGTCTGTCGGTCCGACATGGTGTCTGCCGGATGGGCAGGCACGGCCGTGTTTCGTCAAGAAATCATGGCGTACGGCACGATGAACCGCTGCGCCAGCGAGGCGATGCAACCGGCGCGCCATGCGCATGCGCGCTGCGTACCGCAGGCAGCAGGCAGCAGGCAGCAGGCAGCAGGCAGGCGATGATCCACCGCTAAAGCCAACGGCCGCTCGATCGCCTGGAACGCGGTGCCGTCGAAAGCAGCCGGCACGTGATCGCTCGCAACTCACGCATGCCCGCACTGACTCGCCGAACCAGGATCAGCGGTGGGAAAGGTGCCTGTGCGCATGCGGCGTCGATTGCCGAGCGCCCTCGACCGGGACCAGGAAGATCGCATCATGCAGTTTCAGCTTGGAGTCGTAGTGACGCACCGTCACCTTGACCGCCTTGACCTTTTTCTTGAAGGAATATGGCCACTGCGCGCCCATCATCTCCTGCCCGACCCTCTGACCGTGAGCGTCTTCGACGAGCTTGATGCGCACCGGGTAATTGCCTGTGCCGCGGTTGTCCGCATCGTTGGCATCGGACACGTCGATATGCGCCTTCGAAAACGCCAGCGTCGACGGGCCGCCGTCCTTGTCATTGGCGCTGTCGTCGAAGCCGATGTTCTTGTAGCTATAGGTCAGCAGGATCACTTGCATAGGAACCCAGGAACCGCCGCCATGATTGGGAATTTTCACCTTGGCCACGCGTGCGGAATCAATCGTGAATTCCCACTCTCTCGGGACGCTCCATTTCTGCCCTGGTCGATAGGTCTCATTCGCAGGACCGGAAGCGGTCGCTGATGGCGCAGGCGTGACGGCTGATGCCTGTGCAGTGCCGAATAACGCCAGCGTGCCTGCCACTATTGATTAGGAAGTAGTTAACTTGAACTTCTCGTGGACGCCATCATCTCAGGATGATGGAAGCAACCGACATGAGATCGTTGTCGCGCGACGCGCGGCACGAAAGGCGCGTGCAGGTCATTCGACTGCGCAAGGCGGGCCAGACCTACGACGAGATCGCGGCGCAGACTGGGTTGAGCCGCACGGGTGTGTTCGACATCTGCAAGCGTCACGATGTGGCAGGGGCCAAGGCTTTGCGCGACGCGCCCAGCGGGCGTCGCAGCGGCGACGGCCGGCTGCTCGACGCGGCGCAGGAAGCTTTGGTGCGCAAGCTCATTACCGACAAGACGCCTGACCAGTTGAAGATGCCCTACGCGCTGTGGACGCGCGCGGCGGTGTCGCAGCTCATCGAGCAGCGCTTTGGCATTCGCCTGCCGGTGCGCACGATGGGGCTGTACCTGGCGCGCTGGGGCTTCACGCCGCAAAAGCCGATGAAGAAGGCCTACGAGCAATCACCCGCCGCAGTCCGGAAGTGGCTCGACGAGGACTACCCGGTCATTGCCGCTCGTGCCAAGGCCGAGGGCGCCGAGATTCACTGGGGCGACGAGAGCGGCCTGCGCAGCGACGACGTGCGCGGGCGCGGCTTCGCCCCGAAAGGCCAGACGCCTGTGATCCGGGTCAACAGCAAGCGCCACGGCCTGTCGGTGATCTCCACCGTGACCAACAAGGGCCAGATGCGCTGGCGCATCTTCGACGGCGCGCTCAATACGAACATCCTGATCGACTTCCTGCGCCGGCTGATCAAGGGGGCGAGCAAGAAGCTGTTCCTGATCCTGGACAACCTGCGGGTACACCACGCCAAGCCCGTCAAGGCGTGGCTGGCCGAGCACGCCGATGCGATCGAGGTGTTCTACCTGCCCAGCTACAGCCCCGAACTCAACCCCGACGAAATGGCCAACGCCGACATCAAGCAAGCCGTCACGACGCTGGCGCCAGCGCGCACAAAGCTGCAACTGGTCAAGGCCACCGCACGCCACCTTCGCAGCGTGCAGCGCCAGCCTGAGCGGATTCGCAAATACTTCGAGCATGGGCCGGTTCGCTATGCGGCTTGATTCAAGTTGGTTGATGCCGGATCAATA
>NZ_JBBYGR010000054.1:0-42939 GCF_038405005.1 Xanthomonas sp. JL1
ACATAGCTTCCGAGGCCGCATGGCAGTACACAACTTCGGGTGATCCTGGCAACCCTCGACGACCAGGGTGAGGCGCAGACCTAATGCACGCGCTGTTCAATCGGCATAACGTGGTAGCCATCTCACATTAGGCCCAGCCGCGCAGGAGCCGCCTGTGTCACCGCGCGCCACGCTCGGACTGCCGCGCACTGGACATCGATTCGGCCACCGAGATCTTGTCTGCCACCGCTTTCTGCATTGGCGAGCCGGTCTCCAGCAAGCCATGCAGATGGCGCCAATGTGCGGTGGCCGCGGCGAAGTCTTGCTGCTGAAAATCGCTGATGCCCAGTAACCACAAACCGCGCTGATTGTCCGGCTCGCGGGCGATCACGTGCTGCAATCTTGCGCGCGACGCGGCATCGATGGCGAAGTCGCTGTGCGTGGCCATATCTGCCGCCACCCAGCCGACAATGGCGGCGCTGATGTCGGGTGCGATCCTGAGCGCTTGCGCATAGGCCTCACGCGCGTCGGCGGGGCGATCGTTGTGCTCGTCCCTTTTGGCCTGCTGCATCCAGCGTTCCAGCGCTTGTTCCTGCGTGTCGTCAGCGGTGCTCGCAGCCTGTGCCTGCCCGGCAGCAGCCGCTGGTGGTGCCACTGCTTCGGCTTGCGGTGGCCGCGCTGCATACACGTGCGTGGCCATTGCCTCCGGCGCGCCCACCAGCCGGTATAAACCGGCCGTGGCCAGCGGCAGGCCGAGGAGCAGCAGGATCGGCAAGCTGTAGCGCGCGTTGCCAGTACCGGTGGGCCGGGGCAGCAGCGGCACCAACAACAGCAGCAACGCCAACGCCACCAACGCTGCGCTTGCGACATAAAAACCCATCATCACCACTCTTCCTCAGCCTGAGGCGCCACCGGTGTCCCGATGCGCGCACGTTTGCGCACGGTGTGGATCACCACGCCCGCACCACCAGCCAACATCAGCGCCGGCCCGAACCACAGCAACCAGGTGCCGCGCTTGACCGGTGGGTCGTACAGCACGAAATCCGAATAGCGCTCGACCATGTATTGCTTGATCTGCGCATCGCTCTTGCCGGCCTGCAGCTGCGCGAACACCTGATGCCGCAGGTCGCGCGCGAGGCTGGCGTTGGAATCGGCGAGGTTTTCGTTTTGGCACACCAGGCAGCGCAACTGTGCGGTCAAGCGCTGATAGCGCGCTTCGTCGCTGCGGTTTTTGAACGGTAGTGGGTCCACGGCCTGCGCCGCCAGCGAGGGGGCAAGTAGCACGCCGAGCAGCAACACCAGCAACAGACGCACACGGCGGCCTTGTGTGCGCCAGTGCCAATGCAACAGCAGTGCGTGACGCGCCGACGCCATCATGGCGTGCCCTTGGGCAGCGCGGCGATGGCCGGCAGCAACTCGTCGTCGATGGCATCCGGCGTCAGCACGCCGATGTGCTTGTAGCGGATCACGCCTTGCGCATCGATCAGGAATGTCTCTGGGGCGCCGTACACGCCGAAGTCGATGGCGGTCTGGCCGGCTTCATCGGCAATCACCACTGCATACGGGTTGCCGAGTCGCGCGAGCCAGGCGGTGGCATCGGCGGGCACGTCTTTGTAGTTGTAGCCGATCAATGGCACGCCGAGGCGGCTGGCCTGCGCCATCAACACCGGGTGCTCGTGCACGCATTCGGCGCACCAGCTGCCGAACACGTTGAGCACGTACGGCTTGCCCAGCAATTGATCGCGGCTCACGCGTTGTTCGTGCTGATCCAGCCGCGGCAACGAGAACGCCGGTGCGGGCTTGCCGATTAACGGCGAGGGCACATCGCGCGGATTGTGCTGCATCGTCCACAGGATGCCGAAGCCGAACAGCGCCGCCAGCAACAGGAAGCCCAGCAAGGGCAGCAGACGATTCACCGGAGCGATTCCTGTGCGATGACGACAGCCGGATGCGCCGCAGATGTGGCCGATGTAGTGACAGTCGCCGGTGCACGAAAGCGACGTGCGCAGGCACTGACGAGACCACCCAGCATCATCAGCAGGCCGCCGGCCCAGATCCAGCGAATGAAGGGTTTGTAGTACAGCCGCAGCGTCCAGTCGTTTTCGATGTGCTGGTCGTCCAAGGGCTCGCCGAGCGCGACATACAGGTCGCGGGTGATGCCGGGATCGATCGCCGATTCGGTCTGGATCCGCTCGCTGCTGTACAGACGTTTTTGCGGATGCAATTGCGCGACCACCTGGCCGTCGCGGCTGACCTGCACGCTGCCTTGTTCGGCCTTCCAGTTCGGCCCATCCATCAGCTGCACGCCATCGAAGCGGAAGTTGTAGCCGGCAATCTGCGCGCTCGCGCCGGGCGATAGCCGCACATCGCGTTCTACCGACAGGCTTTCGGACACCAGCACACCGGCTACGAACACCGCCACGCCCGCGTGCGCGATCAGCATGCCGGCCATTTCAGCGGGAAAGCGTCGCCCGTGCGGCATCTCGCGCCAGCGTTTGACCACGTACAACGCGGTGCCCGCGGCCACCCATGCGGCGACGCCCATGCCGGCGATCGCCTTGGCCTGACCATCGGCAAACACGCTGCCGACCAGCGCGCACGCAATCGCGGCGATGCCGGCGCGCGTGCCGAGTGTCTGCAACGGTGCGGCCTCGGCTTTGCCCCAGTGCAGGTACGGACCGAACGGCAGCAACAGCAGCACCGGCAACATCAACAGCGGAAACAGCAGGCCGAAGTAGGGCGGCCCTACCGACACCTTACCCAGGCCAAAGGCATCGGCGATCAGCGGGAACAAGGTGCCCAACAGCACCATGGCCGCGGCCACGGTAAGCAACAGGTTGCCGATGAGAATGCCGGTTTCGCGCGAGGCGGCGGCGAAGGGTTTGCCGCTGGCAATTTTGGGGGCGCGCAGTGCATACAACAGCAACGAACCACCGACCACCGCGACCAGAAAAATGAGGATGTACAAGCCGCGACGCGGATCGGCAGCGAAGGCATGCACCGAGGTCAGCACGCCCGAGCGCACCAGGAAGGTGCCCAGCAACGACAGCGAGAACGCCAGGATCGACAGCAGGATGGTCCATGCGCGCAGGCTGCCGCGTTTTTCGGTCACTGCCTGGGTGTGGATCAATGCGGTACCGACCAGCCATGGCATGAAACTGGCGTTTTCCACCGGGTCCCAGAACCACCAGCCGCCCCAGCCCAGTTCCGCATAGGCCCACCAGCTACCGGCGACGATGCCGGCGGTGAGACAGGCCCAGGCGACATTGGTCCACGGTCGCGCCCAGCGTACCCAGGCCTGTTCCAGTTCGCCGCCGAGCAATGCCGCGACCGCAAATGCGAACGCCACCGAGAAGCCGACATAGCCGGTGTACAGCACCGGCGGGTGGAAGGTCATGCCCGGATCCTGCAGCACCGGATTGAGTTCGTTGCCATCCAGCGGAATCGGCGACAGCCGCGCGAATGGATTGGAGGTCAGCAGGATGAAAGCCAGAAAGCCCACCGAGATCAGTCCCAGCACCGCCAGCACGCGGGCGGCGAAGTGCTGCGGCAGATGTCGGCTGAAGGCGGCCAACAGCACCGTCCAGGTGGCCAGGATGGCGATCCACAACAGCAACGAGCCTTCGTGCGCGCCCCACACCGCGGCGAAGCGGTAGTACCAGGGCAGGGCGATGTTGGCGTTGGCGGCGACGTAGCCCACCGAAAAATCCAGCGACAACAGCGACCAGGCAAGCAAGCCGAACGCGATCCACACGAACACCGCCTGGCCCACCGCCGCAGGCCGCGCGATGTCCATCAACGCGGTGTTGCCACGCCACGCACCGATCAACGGCAACACGCTCTGGGCAAGCGATAACAATAGCGCCAGGATCAAGGCGATCTGGCCGAGTTCAGGCGTCATGGGCGAATCGCAAGGTGAAACGGAACGGAGTCATCGATGGACGTGGCACCAACCACAAGCGCATCAACGCGGCGTGGTCAGCGGTGCGGCGGTGGCGGGGATCGGTTTTCCGAGGTGGCCCTCGGCCATCGCATCCTTCAACTCCTTCGGCATGTAGGTTTCGTCGTGCTTGGCCAGTACTTCGTTGGCGACAAAGCGCCCGCCCTGCATGCGCCCGTTGGCGATGACCGATTGGTTGTCGCGGAACAGGTCCGGAAGAATGCCGGTGTACTCCACCGGGGTGGCGGCGTTCTTATCGATGACGGTGAAGCTGACTTTCAGCGAATCGGCCGCGCGCTGGATCGAGCCGGCCTTGACCATGCCGCCGAGCCGGAACTGCTGATAGCCGGCCGCTGCGCCGGCGCGTACCTGGCTGGGGGTAAACAGATAGCTCATGTTCCGCTGCAGCGCGAACACGATGAGCGTCACGGCCAGCGCGGCGGCGGCAAGGACGCCGATCACCAAGCACAGACGTTGTTTGCGCGTGGCATTCATGGCGCCTCCCGCTCCAGCACTGGGGCGGGTTGATCGCGTGCAGGCCGCGGTGCCTGCCGCTGCAGCTTGCCGCGCAGTGCGCGCGGCAAGCGGCGACGTCGCAGCCAGGGCGCTGCAAGATCGGCCAGCAGCACAAGCACGAATAATGCATAAGCGGTCCACACGTAGTGGCCGTAGCCGCCCATCGCCAGGAAGGTGCTCATGCGGTGCGCTCCGCCAACACGATGCGGCGGACCCACTCCTTGCCACTTTCAAGAGCCAGCAATTCCACACGCACGCGGCCGAACAGGCTGGCGACGTAGTAGCACTTGGTGGCCAGCATCATGGTCAGCAGTGGCCACAGCATGTCTGCGCTCATCTTGGAGGGGCCGAGCAGGCGCACGGTGGACCCTTGGTGCAGTGTGTTCCACCACACCACCGAATAATGCACGATCGGCAGATTGGCCAGGCCCACCAGCGCCAGCAACCCGGCTGCGCGCATCGCCTGACGACGGTCTTCCACGGCGTGATACAGACCCAGCACGCCCAGATACAGAAACAGCAGCAGCAACTCCGAGGTGAGCCGCGCATCCCAGGTCCACCAGGTGCCCCACATCGGCTTGCCCCACAGTGCGCCGGTGCACAGGGTGATGAAGGTAAAGGCCGCGCCGATCGGCGCCGAGGCCATGGTCACCACTTCGGCCAGCTTGATCCGCCACACCAGCGCAATGAATGCCGAAACGCCCATCGCCGCGTAGATGAAAAGACTCATCCAGGCACTGGGCACGTGGATGAAAATGATGCGATAGGCATCGTGTTGCTGATAGTCCGGCGGCGCCAGCACCAGGCCGCCGTACGCGGCCACTGCGCCGAGCAGCAACGCTAGCCCCAGCGCCCACGGGCGCACGTTGCCGGCGAGGCGATAGAACGTGGGCGGCGAACTGAGTTGGTGCAGCCACAAGGGAATCCACTTGGCCATGCCGGTGCCGTCAGTTGGAGTGTCTGGCGTGAGGCGCCAACGCCTGCACTGCGGCGCCGGCGTTGACCTGCAACTGCCCGTCGGAGACCTTGCTGGTGCGCTGCATGAGCGCGCGCAAGGCCTTGGCATCCATCGACGGTTGCAGCGACAACAGCAGCGCGGCCATGCCGCTGACATGCGCGGTGGCCATCGACGAGCCGGAGGTAAAGTCGTAACGGCCGTTCGGCTGCGTGGTCAGGATGTCCGTGCCGGGCGCGCTGAGCACGCCCGGCATGGCCGGCGTTGCGCTGCTGCTGCGCACCACCAGTACGCCGGGTACGTCGTTGGGAAACCCGTCCAGACGCTCGTTCGGCGGCATTGCCGCCACCACGATGCGGCCCTGTTGCACCAGCTGCTCCAGCATCTTGCTCAACAGCGGATCGGCCGGGCCGCCCAGGCTCAGATTGATCACGCGCGCGGAGCTGTTGTTGATCGCCGCCAGCGCCTTGGCCAGGGTGAAGGTATTGCAGCGTGCAGTGGCGCCCACGGTGGGCGCGTACCAGCACGCCTTGTAGACGCTCAACATGGCCTTGGGGGCCATGCCGACGATGCCTTGGTGATTGTTGCTGCCGGCGGCAATGATGCCGGCCACTTCGGTGCCGTGCGAGTCGGTGCTGGTCATGACTGGTTTGTCATCGACCAGATCGTGCACGTCGCGGATGCGCGCTTTCAGATCCGGGTGGTTGGTATCTACGCCGGTATCGACGACCGCGATCACCACCCCGCGCCCCTGTGTCACGGTCTGCGCGCTGGCGGCATCGGTGTCGATGAAGCCGCGTTGCATGTCAACGTACGGGTCGTTGTAGCTGGACAGCGGGGTGGTCTTTTCCGACGCGTCGGCGGAGAACACCGAGAAATCCTGCACCGGTTGCACCAGCTCCACGCCTTCGTCGTCAGCGAGTGCACTGACCAGTTCATCGCGCGACACGCCCGGCGGCGGTTGCAGCACAGCGCAATACAGACCCAGCGAAGTGATTGGCCAGGCCGAGACTTCGCGCAATTTGTAGCGTTGCTTGATGCTGTCCATGTGCGCGGCCGCCTTCTGGCCGGCGCCGTAATAGCTGGACGCATAGCCGATCAGGCTGGAGCCGGCGCGGGCTGGCGGCGCGGCGAGCGGGTTGGCCACCGCCAGCAGGATGTCGCGGCTGCTGTCGGGCATCTGCGCATCGGCCGGCGGCATGGCGGGGCCGGCACCATCGGCGACCGGCTCCTGCAGCGCTGCGGCAGCGTGTGCGTTGGCGTGCGCGCCCAGGCCGGCGAGCGCGGCGATCAGACCGATGGCGAACAGACGATTCATGGGGCCGAGACGATTTCCGCCAGCCGGATGCCCGGGGTGGCGCGTAGTTGCTGCACGGTTTGCTGCGGCTGGGCCGGCGGTTGCAGTGCAGCAGGCACCACGGTGTAGGCGCCCAGGTCGTTCGGGCCGCCGACCACCTGCAACTGCTGCGTATGCAGCAGCCGGTCCCAGTCGGCCACGGTCATCTTCGCGTCGGGTAAGACACGGATGGCGCCTTCCGGCACCGGCAACGTCGTGGCGCTGCTGAGCGTGCGGTAATCGTGCGACGGCGCGGGCGAGGCCAGCTTGAAGCCCATCACGCCCAGCCCGATGGCTTGCACCAGCGCTGCTGCAGCCAGGGCGCGCACCGTCCAGCTGCCGGAGCGGTGCGCTGCCGGCGTGCGCGCAGGTGCGGTGTGGTGCTCCGGTGCATCCAGGCGGCCGAGCAGGCGCTGCAGCCCGGCGTTTGGGTCCAGCTTGACTGCCGATGGCAACGCCAATGCCTGACGCAGGCGGTTCTGCTGGGCGAATTCGGCGCCGCACGAGGCGCATTTGGCCACGTGCGCAATCAGCCAGGTGTTTTCTTCCTCGGTGGCACTGTCCAACAGGACCGCCGGCATCAATTCCCAGGCGTGCGAGCATTCCTTGCCAGGCGCGATGAAAAACGTCTTCATTGCATGGTCTCCGTGTAAGGGGCGCCGCCGGCCAGGCCGGGCAGCACATTGCGTAATTTGACCCGGGCGTGGAACAGCCGGGCTTTGATGGTGCCGACCGGGCACTGCATGATGTCGGCCACCTCTTCGAGCTTGTGGCCGACGCCGTAGACCAGCTCGATCACCAGGCGCTGCTCCGGCGACAATCGTTCCATGCCCTTGTCCAGCCAGTCGCGCAGTTCGCGGTCGTCGTTGTCGTCGGCGCTGGGGGCGTGGTCTTCCACCACAGCGGTGTCGTCGATGGCCTCGCCATCATGCTGGCGCAGGCACTTGAGCCCGCAGCGGTAGGCGATGCCCATGATCCAGGTGGACACCTGCGAATCGCCGCGGAAGTCGCCGGCTTTCTGCCAGGCGATCCAGAAGCAATCGTTGATGGCCTCTTCGATGATGTCCGGGCGGCGGGTCAGCCGCGACAGGAACCGGCACAGGCGGCTGTGGTAGTTTTGGTACATGCTCGCCAATGCGTCGCGATCGCCCGCAGCCATGCGGCGCAACAGCATGCGGTCGGTGGCATCGCCCAGGGTGTCGGTGTCATTCATCAAGGCAGGCATGGCAGGTAACGCACGTCAGTGCGCGTCGGTAGGCAAAAGGTTGCGTATGGATCAGAAGGTTCTGGAGACCGTGCCCAGCCACGGTGTTTCGCCGGGGCCGCCCTGCATGCGCGGGGTATTGCCGCTGGTCAGGATGCGCTCGGCTTTCAGCGTCCATCCGAGGCGGCTCCACTTCAGGCCCAGCTGACCGTACTGATAGCGGCCGGAGTGAGGCGCACCGTAGGCCATCGCCGGAAAGCGCGACGAGCCGGCACCGAGCGACAGGCTGACATCGTCGCTCAGCGGGACGTTGCCGGTGATGTCTAAGGCGACATTCCACGGCGACTGGTCGGCGCGCGGGAAGTTGAAGGTGGATATCGCAAACGTCACGACGTCGCGGTAAGACCAGGCCAGGCTGCCTTCCTGACGGTTGAAGGTGCGGGTGGAGCGGTCGGTCGGGTAGCCGTAGTAGAGCAGGCTCGCCTGCATCTGCCAGCGGTCGCCCAGCATCCAGGCGCGCCCGACCTGGGCGGTGACTGCCACCGGGTCGCTCCAGTCGGTCGACTGCAGCGCGACCGAGGTAGAGGCCGACCAGCCAGGGGAGGGCAGCCAGTAACCGGCCGCCTGTACGGTGACCTTGTTGGGTGCGATGGAGATGCCGCGGTCGATCAGGCTGGAGGTCACCGCCACCGCACCGCCGAAGTCATTGGCCAGGGTGCTGCCGCAGGAGCCAGATGCCAGCGTGAGGAGCAGCCATCCAAGCAGCCGGGGGTGCCTGCGTCGCGGATGCAGGCGCTCGTGCCGCTGAGCGGACGCGACTGGCGGTATCTCGGAATGTTCGTGCCGTACGTCAATACCCATTAGTGCGCCCACGGGAAACACCCACGGGCGCAATGGCGTCGCGGTTGCAGGGGGAGCGGCTTGGAAGCTGGAACGGTCTGCAAGGGCGTGCGAACTGGGCGTGAAACGGGGGGCGCGATGGTGACCTATGACGGTGGGCGAGACCGCCACGGCTGCGGCGATTCCGTGCGTATACGCGAAGGCACAACGTCCGGCAACGCACATCCACCCTGTCCGGCCTGTGCAGGATGTCCCCAGGTCCGGACCGGACAGGCGGCCAACGGACAGGCCACCGCAGCTGGAAAAGCGCACCCGCCACAGCCACGGTGCCAGCGAAGACCGCCTTGCCGGCGCCGTGGACGGAAGACCGAAGACTGCAGCCGCAGGCAGGCCGTGTGCGCAGCGGTTCCGTCCACCATCGTCCGCCCGGCGGATGCCGACGCGCCCCGCGCGCTGATCGCCCCTACTTCAAGGTGTTGAGGTAGGTGATCAACGCGTCGAGCTCCTTCGGATCGTCCAGGCCGTCGTACTTCATCTTGGTACCTGGCAGGGCCTTGGTCGAGGAGTGCGACAAGTAGGTCTTGAGCTGGGCCGGGGTCCAGGTCCACTTGCTGTTCTTGAGCGCGTCGGAGTAACCGCTGAAATCAGCCACGGTGCCGGCAGGGCGGCCGGCCACGCCGAACAGGGACGGGCCTTTCTTGTTTTTGCCCTGTTTGGCGCTATGGCATTCGCCGCATTCGGTGAGGAAGGTGCCGGCACCGTCGGCAGCGCGTGCCGATGGCACGGGCAGTGCGCCTGCCAGCAACAGACCAGCCAGCGGGACGCACAACACGGGGAGCTTGCGTGGTGAGTTCATGTAGATCCGTACAGGTGCGGGGGAATTAGAAGGCCAGGTTGACCGACAGGGTGAAGCTGTCGAGGTCGCGCGGATTGGTGATCGGTGGGCCGCGGAATACGTTGGACGTGCTGCCGTTGAACTTGTCGAAACGGAACCAGCCAGCCGATACGCGCAGGTTGGCGATCGAGGTGTAGGTGCCTTCCTTGCCGAACGGGGTCCAGTACAGCAGGATCAAATTGCTGGTGGTGTCGGGGATGCCCACCGGCGAATAGCGCGCCGCATCGAACGAGCCGGTGTTGATCATGTGCGCGGCCAGCACGCCGTAGCTCTGCTTGAAGGCGTAGTTCATGCTGATGGTCTGATCGCGCACGCTGCCGCGGTCCAGCGCCGGCATGGTCGGGTCGGTGGGCATCAGCGGGCTGCCGTATTTGCGGCGCTCGTAGATATTGACGTAGGCCAGCGACAGCACGTGCTCACGAGTGCCGAGGAATTGGTAGGTCAGGTCGTAGCCGAAATCGGTGAGGTCGTCGCTGGGCCCGACACGCAGCGGCTGGCGGCGCGTATTGAGCGCGGTCAGGCCGACCGAGAAGAACTGGCGCTTCATGTCCTTCATATACGCAAGACGCGCATAGCCGGTGTCGCTGAGCTTGCCCGGGTCGCCGTTGACCGGCCAGCCGAGACGATCCTGCGCAGACGGCGACAGCGCGCTGTAGCTGCCCACTTCGCCATACCAATTGCGCTCGTACAAACCGTACACGCTGGCGCCGATGACGCGGTTGGACAGTGCCGAGGAGCTGAGCATGGTGGACGCCCCGCCATTGGAGGCCGGCGTCAGCGTGGAGGCGTTCGGCAACACGTGCACTGGGTCGGAAATGCCCGGGTTGTTGTTGACGCTGACGCCGATCATGGTGTCCTTGCCGGCCATCTGGAACGGCTTGCTGACGAAGCGCAGATCGACATCGTCCAGGCGCGTATCGAAGGTCGCATTGCCGCTGTTGTTGGAGCGGATCTTCGAATAGCCGCCGATGTTGTCGCTGAGGCGGCCGCCCAGATACAGATCCGCTTCGCGCAGACGCGAGGTGCTGTCGCCGCGGTTAGGGTTGTTGCGCGACCAGGTGAGCTGACCGGACACCGGAATCTTGGTGCCGTCGCCATCGGTATCGGTAAAACCGCCGAGCTTGAAGCGCATGCCGTAGGGCGTGAGCGAGGGGCCGTAGGAGCCGACGTGGCAATCCGCGCAGGACGAGCCGGTCTGGCGTGCGAACGAGGGAATCGCCTGCGCCTGCGTACTGGCCAGCAGCAATGGGCCGGACACGCACAACAAGGAGGTCAGGGAGGCGGTACGCGCGGCAGTGCGACGCGCAGTGGGCTGGGACATGGGCATGGAAAGTCCTTGTTCGACGGTGCGGGAGGCAGCGGTGCGGGAACGGGCGAGGAAACCAATGACAGACGGCGGGGGGCGGCGGTTCATGCGCGTTTGCCCGGCAACACGCGGCGCAGTAGGCCGTCGCGCAACACCAGGTGATGCCAGAGCGCGGCGCCGATGTGCAGCAGCACCAGCGCCAGCAACGCCCATGCGGCATTCAAGTGCCATGTGCCCAGGGTGTCGCCGAGGTCGCCGTCCGGCGCGACCAGCCCGGGCAAGGGGATGCCGAAGAAATACACCTGCTTGCCGTAGGCGCTGCTCAGCGACCAGCCCAGCAGCGGCAGCGCAAGCATCAATCCGTACATCGCCACATGCGTGGCGCCAGCGGCCAGACGCATCGGCAGCGACGCGGGAGGGCCTGGCGGCAGCGTGCGCAGACGCAGGCGCAACCCGATGCGCAGTGCGAACAGCAGCAGCACCAGCAGGCCGAAGTGGCGGTGGCCTTCCAGCAGCCACTGACGCAATGCGCGGCCATCCAGTTCGGCGCGCAGCAGGATCAGCGTGGCCGCCATGATCAGGCACAGCACGGTGAGCCAGTGCAGCACGCGCATCGCTTTGGGTAAGGGCAGCACACGCGCGGCTGCGGGCGCCTGTTCCACCAGTGGCACCGTGTCTTTGCCGTGGACGGGAGCGCTGGCGGGCGCCTGGGGGGATGAACGCATCTGATCTGTCTTCCGGTGGTGGTCGTTGGTTCCGGCAGCGCGCTGTGCTGCCAGGCCTGGCTCCCCACGCCGGCCGAACGGCGGCCAGGTGAACGTGCACCGATGGGTGCGGCGATGTCGGAAAAAGGTTGCGTCGCCTCTGCACATCGCTCGCACGTTTTGCATCTCGGGGCGATACGACACGTTCGATTGCGCTTGCGCGGACACCGCCTCGCAAGGGCCGCGACCGCGCGCAACCTTTCGCGCAACCCGACGCACTCAGGCATGTCGCACTACGTGCAGTCAGCGGTACGCCTCTCCGATCATGGCCATCGAATGCATCCAGTTGCACACCCACGGTGACGATCGCGGGCTGCTCATTTCGTTGGAGCAGCAGCGCAATATCCCGTTCGAGATCCGCCGCGTGTATTACCTGTTCGGCACGCGCGACGGCGTGCATCGCGGCCAGCACGCGCACCGCCAGCTCAATCAATTTGCAGTAGCCTTGCACGGCTCGGTGACGATTCTGCTCGACGAAGGCAACGGCCCCAGCGAAGTGGTGCTGGACGACCCCTCGCAAGGCCTGCTGCTCGGCCGCATGGTCTGGCGCGATCTGTACCGCTTCAGTGCCGATTGCGTGCTGATGGTGCTGGCCGACCAGTTCTACGATCCGGGCGATTACATCCTGGATTACGACCAATTCGTGAGCGAAGTGCGCAGTGGCACGCAGCCGCAAGCTTGCAGGCTGGAAGCATGAGCGCGCCCAAACAATTGGTGATCATCGGCGCTGGCGAGTTCGCACAGATCGCCTGCGAATACTTCCAGCATGACAGCCACTACACGGTGGTGGCCTTCAGCGTGGAGCGCGACTTTCTGTTGCAGCACACGCTAGCCGAGCTGCCAGTGGTGGCCTACGAAGAACTGGAGCAACGCTACCCGCCGGAGCAATACGAAGTCTTCGTTGCGATTCCGGCGACCCGACTCAATCGCCTGCGCACACGCTTTTTCCAGGATGTGGTGCAACGGGGCTATCGCTGCGCCACTTATGTGAGCTCGCGCGCGTTCGTCTGGCATAACGCGCAGATCGGTGCCAACTGTTTCATCTTCGAAGGCAATGTCATCCAGCCATTTACCCGTATTGGCGACAACTGCGTCTTGTGGAGCGGCAACCATATCGGTCACCGCACGGCGGTGCGGGACCATGTGTTCATCGCCTCGCATGCGGTGATTTCCGGCTATTGCGAGATCGGGCAGGGCAGCTTTATCGGCGTCAACGCCACGCTCAGCGACAAGGTGCACATTGCCGCAAACAATATCATCGGTGCTGGCGCGCTGGTGACCCGACATACCGAAGCCGAGCGCGTCTACGTTGGCTCGCCGGCGCGCGCGGTGGCGGGTAGATCCAGCTTCGACGTGGAGCTCTGACCCGTGTTTGCCTGGAACAAGCGCGGGCTGGTGTTCGACGTCGCACGTGATGGGGTTGGCGGCTGGATGCATCACGCCGCACTGACGCCCACCCCGCACCGGCTCTCTGCGCAGGTGCTGCGGGTGTATGCCGGCTTTCGCGATGCGCAGGGCGTGAGCCGGATTGGTTATGTGGATGTACGCGCCGATGCACCGACGCAGATCGTTGGCGTCAGCAGGCAGCCGGTGCTCGACATCGGCCGCGATGGATGCTTCGACGATAACGGCATGATTCTGGGCGACGTGGTGGCCGGGCCGGACGGGCTGTACATGTTCTATGTGGGTTTCCAGTGCGTGGCCAAGGCCAAGTTTCTCGCCTTCACTGGTCTGGCGGTGTCCAGCGACCGTGGAGAGAGCTTTCAGCGTCGGCAGGAAACGCCATTGCTGGATCGCGCGCCTGGGCGCAGCACGATTGCCGCGGTGCATTCGGCGCGCTACGAAGACGGCCACTGGCGGCTGTGGTACGCGGTGGGCGACGACTGGGAAACGATCGGTGGCCAGCCGTATCCGCGGTACCACATCCGCTACGCACAGACCGACGACCTGCGTTGCATCCCCATCCATGATGCGATGTGTCTGCGTCCGCAGGGCAACGAGTACCGCATTGGGCGTCCGCGTGTGTACCGGCTCGGTAAGTGCTATTTGATGTATTTCACCCGTGGCGACATTCATGGCGGCTACGTCCCCGGCATCGCCTTCAGCGACGATGGCGTGCGTTGGGAGCGCGACGATAGCCAGTTAGGGCTTGCGCTATCCGATGACGGCTGGGATGCGCAGACACTGTGCTACCCGGCCCTGATTCAACACGGCGAGCGCGTATTGATGTTTTACAACGGCAATGCGATGGGGCATGCCGGCTTTGGCTTGGCCGACGCGGCGTTGCCGGTGGAGTTGCAGGGCTGCCATGCTTTCGGTTAGGCCATACGCGCCAGGCGATGCGCCCGCGTGGGACGCGCTGGTGGCGTCCTCGCGCAATGGCAATTTGCTGCATCGGCGCGGCTACATGGACTATCACGCAGCGCGTTTTGTGGATGCGTCCTTGCTCGTCGAACGTGGGGGCGAGGTGGTGGCGGTGTTCCCGGCCAATCTCCAGGGCGATTGCGTCAGCAGCCATGCCGGGCTGACGTATGCCGGGCTGTTGTCGTCGATGGCGCTGCGTGCCGGTGCGACTTTGCAGGTGTTCGAACAGATTGCCACGCACTACCGTGCGCTTGGCGTGCGCGAGCTTGTTTATAAGCCGGTGCCGCATATCTTTCATGCGTATCCGGCCGAAGAAGAGTTATACGCGCTGCATCGGGTGGGCGCGCCGCTTTATCGGCGCGATCTGTCGTCGGCGATTGCGTTACGCGGGCCGCTTGCCTTCAGTGCCGAGCGGCGGCGTTCCATCGCCAGGGCGCGCAAGGCCGGGATACAGATCCAGCGCGGAACCCAGCTCGACGGGTTTCATGCCCTGCTGACCCAGGTGTTGCAGCGGCATGGTGTAGCGCCGACGCATCGGCTGGATGAGCTGCAACTGCTGCAAGGCCGTTTTGCGCAGCAGATTGTGTTGCATGAAGCGCGCGCTGATGGGCAATTGGTGGCAGCGGCGTTGGTGTTCGATTTCGGGCGCAGCGTGCACACCCAATATCTGGCGGTGTCCGAGCAAGGTCGCCAGCTGGATGCGCTGAGTCTGCTGCTGGCCGACCTGATTACCGATGTGTATGCGCAGCGCGACTACTTCAGCTTCGGCATCTCGACCGAGCAGGGCGGACAGGTGCTGAACGAAGGTCTGGTGGAACAAAAGGAACGCTTCGGTGCGCGCGCCGTGGTGCAGGATTTCTATCGATGGATGTTGTAATGGATGTGCCTTTCCTGGATGTGCGCGCCGTCAATGCGCGCTATGCGGATGAACTCAAAGCCGCTGCGGCGCGGGTGATCGATTCCGGCTGGTATGTGCTCGGCCAAGAGCTCGCCGCGTTCGAAGACGAATTCGCCGGTTATTGTGGTACCACGCATGCAGTGGGCGTGGGCAATGGACTGGATGCGTTGGCGTTGATTCTGCGCGGCTACCGCGAGTTGGGCGTCTTGCGCGAAGGCGACGAGATCATCGTGCCGGCCAATACCTTCATCGCGACGTTTCTGGCGATCAGCCAGAACCATCTGGTGCTGGTGCCGGTGGAGCCGGACCCGCTCACCTTCAACCTGGACCCGGTCAGGGTGGAGAAGGCCATCGGGCCACGCACGCGCGCCATCATGGCGGTGCACCTGTATGGGCAGCTGGCCGATATGCAGGCCCTGCAGACACTGGCCCACCGCTACGGCCTGCTGCTGATCGAAGATGCCGCGCAAGCGCACGGCGCCAGTGCGCAGGGGCGACGCGCCGGCGCTTTCGGCGATGCAGCGGCATTTAGTTTTTTCCCGACCAAGAACCTCGGCGCGCTGGGCGATGGTGGCGCGGTCACGACCTCGGATGCCGGCCTGGCCGAGCGGATTCGCGCGCTGCGTAACTATGGCTCGGAAGTGAAGTATCACCACCTCTGCAAGGGCGTGAATTCGCGTCTGGATGAAATGCAGGCTGCATTTCTGCGCGTCAAGCTGGGCTATCTCGAAGAAGAGATCGCGTTGCGGCGAGCGGTGGCGCAGCGCTATCTGCAAGCCATCGACCACCCATTGATCGTGCTGCCCACGTTGGTGGCCGAGCAGCAACACGTCTGGCATCTGTTCGTGGTGCGCAGCCCACAACGTGATGCATTGCAGCAACATCTGTTGCAACAGGGCATCCATACGCAGATTCATTACCCTGTGCCACCGCACCGACAGCCGGCGTACGCCACCTTGGGCCAGGCGTGCCTGCCGCTGAGCGATCGCTTGCATCAGGAGGTACTGAGCCTGCCGATGGGGCCGGCGCTCGATGATGCAGCGGTTGCGCAGGTGATCGCCGCCTGCCAGTCGTTCGGCAGCGGCGCATGAATGTCGTGCGCAGCAGCGCCTACACCGGCGTTGCAACGCTGGCGAAGCTGCTGGCGGCATTGGTCGTGGTCAAGCTGGTCGCCGTCTATGCCGGGCCGCAAGGCGTGGGCCGGCTTGGCCAGTTTCTCAACCTGATGTCGGTGTTGGCGGTACTGGCCGGTGGTGGCATCAGTGCCGGCATCGTCAAGTATGTGGCGCAGTACCGCGACGACGCACCCGCGTTGGCGCGCTTGCTGAGTGCGGCGCTCTGGTATGCGTTCTGCGCAGCCTGCGCGATGGCACTGCTGGCGATGGCGTTCAGTGGAGCCATTGCTGAGCGCCTGCTGGGCGATGCGAGCTACCGCCCGCTGATGTGTGTACTGGCGATCGCGCAGCTGGGTATCGCGTTGCTCAACTACATGCTGGCGGTGATCAACGGCTTCATGGATGTGCGGCGGCTCGCCTTCGTGCAAGTGTCTGGCGCCGTGCTGAGCGTTGCACTGGTGGCGTGGCTCTCCGGCCGGGCGCAGTTGCATGGGGCCTTGCTGGCGCTGGTCCTGAGCCAGGTGCTGTGGCTGCTGGCGGCCGTCCCGGCGCTGCGGCGTAGCTCCTATTTTCAGCCGGCGATGTGGCGGATGCGCTTCGATGCGGAGATGACCCGTCAGCTGGCTGCTTTTTCGGTGATGACGCTCACCTCCACGCTGGTGCCGCAGCTGGTGGCCATCCTGGTGCGTGATCATCTGGCGCTGCAATTCGGCTGGGAGCAAGTCGGTTACTGGCAGGCGGTGAGCCGGGTCTCGGATGCCTATCTGCTGTTCTTCACCACCGCCATCAATGTGTATTACTTACCCAAGTTGGCCTCGCTGCGCGGCGCTGTCGCCTTGGGCCAGGAACTGCGTGGCGCATATCGCTATGTCATGCCGGCGGTGATCGTGATGGCGCTGGGCGTCTATGTCTGCCGCGATTGGGTGACCTTGCTGCTGTTCGATGCGCAATTTGCAGCGGCAGCGCCGCTGTACGGCCCGCAGCTGCTGGGCGACGTGGTCAAAATCGCCGCGTTCGTGCTGTCGTACGTGATGCTGGCCAAGGCGATGACGCGGCTATTGGTGATCTCCGAATGCATCTTCGCGGCGAGCTATCTGGCGCTGGTGTACCTGTTCACTGCGCAGTTCGGCTTGATCGGTGCGATGTACGCCTTCGCAGCCAACTACGTGCTGTATCTGCTGTTCAACATCGTTGTGGTGCGGCGCTATCTGAGGCGCACGGCATGAACGATCAAACGCCCGCATCGGCACGTGCACGCTGGCCGCGGGTGTCGGTGCTGATTCCTGCGTTCAACCATGAGCGTTTCGTGCAGCGTTGCCTGGACAGCGTCCTGGAGGATCCGTATCCATGCAAGGAGATCGTCATCATCGACGACGGCTCCAGCGATGCCACCGGCGAAAGGATCAGCCAGTGGATCAGCGACCATGGGCATCGGCTACCGGTGCACTTCGTGCAACGCGAAAATCGTGGTGTGGCCGCCACGCTCAACGAACTGGCCTTACGTGCGCGGGGAGAGTACCTGCGGCTTGGCGCAAGCGACGATTACCTGCTGCCAGGCGGGCTGGATGCGCAGGTGCGTTACCTAGGTGCGCATCCGCAAAAACTCGCGGTGATTGGCGATGCATGGGTGGTCGATGCGCATGGGCAACTGCTGCATGGCAGCGCCATGCGCGATCTGCACGGGGTGGATACGGATCTGTATGGCGCCGAGTCCGGCATCCGCCGCGCGGTGATAAGGCACTGGGCGGTCAGCGGTGCAGTGGCGCTGCTACGGCGTAGCGCATTCGATGCATGCACCGGCTGGGACGAGTCGCTGCGCATCGAAGACTGGGATTTCTTTCTGCGCCTGGCCGCACGCGATGCGCTGGGCTTTGTCGATCTGCCGGTGTGCGCGTATCGCCTGCATGGCAAGAACCTCAGCAAGACCGTGCATGTGCCGGCACGCATCGCCAACTTGCGCGAGTCGCGGCAGGTGGCGCTGCGTTGCGCGCCATTGTTCGACGAACCTGATCGCACGCTGCTGCGTGCGCAGGCGCACTACATCGCAGCCAAGGTGGCGTTTCTACGGCGCCGGCCGCATCAGGTAGCCGCGCATTTGCTTGCCTATGCGTGGTTATCGCTGCCTGCGCGATGGCGGCCAAGGCGCGCCGCGTGCGCGGCGGAGCCTGCATGAGCGCGCTGTTGCGTCGTCCGGCGACCTATCTGGCATTGCCGATGCTGCTCAGCTGTGCGGTGACGTGGCTGACCTATGCGCTACCCGACGGCTACCTGGAAGGCATCGTGCTGCTGGCGCTTGCGGCAGCGGCCACCTGCGCGCTCGATGCGGTAGTGCGTACATGGGTGCCGTCGGTCGAGCGCTTTCGCCACTACCGTTACGCCGGTACCCGCGATGCATTTCTGGCGATGGCACTGGCCGCGGCGGTGACGATGTTCTGCATCGCCGATGTGGTGCTGTTTCCGATTCCCTTGTTCAGCGATCCAGCGTCGTACGCCACCTTGAGCCCCTTGCGTGCGCATGTGCGGCATATCTCCAATATGTGCTGGATCCTGCCACCGATCGCCCTGCTGTGCGTGCGCCATCGCGGGCTGCGTGCGGCGATGGTGACATTGGGCTTTGTGTTCCCCATCGTGGTGATCGACCGTAACCGCATCTTCGCCGGCCTGTTTTCGTTCGTGCTGGTGACGTTGTTGCGCCGCGACCCGGCGCGCCGCTTGCCGTGGAAGACCCTCGGTCTGTTGGTGTGTGCCGGTGCCGGGGTGTTCTCCATCCTTGGCGCGTTGCGATCCGGTTCCCTGGCGACGGTGGCATTGCCGTTCAGTGCGTTCTATCGCGCCATGCCGCAGGGCGTGCAATGGCTGCTGCTCTACATCAGCGCCGGGCCGTACAACTTCGGCGCGATATTGGCCAAGGGTTACGTCAATGCCAGTTTCCTGGTTAATCAGTTGGTGCCGTTCAGCGGCTCGATTGCGACAGCCGGCACCGGGATTCCGCTGGATGCGCCCAACATCAATGTGGGTACCGAATTCTTTCCGTTTTTGATGGCGTGGGGCGCTCCCGGAGCGTTGCTGGCGTTGCTGGCCTTGTATGCCGGGCTGGTGTGGAGCGTGCGCCGGCTCAATGGCTCGCTGTCGATCTTCCATGTGCTGATCTTTCTGCGTATCGCCTACGCCTGCCTGATGTCGCCATTCGCGCCACAGGCGTTCACCTGGACCAACGTCGGCTTTATCGCGCTGTGCCTGGTGCTGCATGCCTGCACGGTGCTGCTGCCCAACCGCCTGTCCGCACATCCGTCCGCCGCGTAAGCGTGCAGCACTCCATTCACCGCCCCCTTTGCAGAGCCGCACCCTATGAATCAACACGACGAAATCTATCTGATCGACCTGTGGCGGATCCTGCGCCGGGAATGGCGCTGGGCAGTGGCTGCGCTGGTGCTGGTGCTGGGCCTGACGTTCGCATTCACCGAGCTGGCCAAGCCCCAATGGGAAGCGACCGCGTGGATTCAGGTTGGCGAGATCGGCCCCACACCTGCTGGCCGCGACCCCAAGGTTGAGCCGTTCCAGCGCGTGATCGACCGGATGAAAACGCGGCTGTTCCAGGATGCGGTGTTGCGCCAGGCGCGGGTGCCGCTCAATAGCCGGGCTGCGCAGTTGTATCGCGGCAGCCTGAAGCCGGACCCGGACCCATACGCCAACCTGATCGGTGTCACCATCCGCGCCGAGTCGGCACGGCGGGCGCGCGCCTTGGCCATGGCCACGGTCACCCAACTGCGGATGCTGCATGGCGACACAAATACGGTTGCGCTCGATCTCGCGCGTGCCCGCCTGCAAGGTTTGAGCGACGATCTGCGCGCGGCCACCGCCACCCGCGCGCAGTTGCAGAAGCAGTTGCAAGCCGGGCAGGGTCGTTCCGCTGCCACGCCTGCGCAGGTGCTGGCCGGTGTGCTGTTGACCGACAGCAACACCACCATCCGCGCGTTGAAAAGTGAGCGCGATGATCTGGTCGCACGCCTGACCGTGCGTTATACCTACCAGACATCGCTGGCGTGGCCGTTGTACGTGCCGGACCGCCAGGCGTATCCGAATGCGATCACCGCCTGGGCCGCCGGCCTGCTGGCGGGGGCAGGCTTGGGCGTGCTGGCCGCGGTGTTGCGCAATGCGGTGCGTCGTCGTACGCAAGCTGCTGTACGCGCTGGTGCGTGACGGCAGTGGTGGGCAGCGGGGGATTGCAGGGGAATGAGATGCGCAAGCAGCAGGCCCCAGCGATACGAGAGCGAACGCCAGGCCGTACGTTGCATGCTGCACGTTGAGCCAATGTAGGCGTGTCGGGTGTGATCGCCTGAGCCAGCTCGGCCACCATCCAGTGCGCTGCAACCAAACCGGCGACATCGCGCACTCACGGGTCTATCAAACGATGCCGCGTTGGTGGCGTTGCGACCGGAGAGCGTGGTGAAAACAACAGGACAAGTCTGGGAGGCTGCGCATGTCGTCACTCAATGAGCATGCGGCGCGGGGCGGCACGGTGGCGCCCGAGCAACTGTTGGAAACGCAACGCGCGTTCGACAGCGTGGCTCCCGACTACGATGGCCCGCGTGGCAACAACGCGCTGATCCAGCGCATGCGCACCACATTGTGGGACACGGTGGCTGCCGCGCTGCCGGTGGGGTCGCGGCTGATCGATCTGGGCTGCGGTACCGGTCTGGACGCTGGCGAATTCGCACGTCGCGGGTATTCCGTACTGGCCACCGACTGGTCGCCGGCCATGGTCGAGCGCACCCGCCACCGCGCGGCGACTCAGGGTCTGGAAGAGCGCCTCACCGCCGCGCATGTCGGCATCCAGCAGCTCGATCGGCTGGAAGGCAGCTTCGATGGCATGTATTCCAACTTCGGCCCGCTCAATTGCGCGCCGGATCTGCCGGCCGTCGCCGCCGAATGCGCACGACTGCTGCGTGCCGATGGCTGCCTGGTGTTTTCCGTGATCGGGCGGATCTGCCCGTGGGAGATCGGCCATTACGCCTTGCGTGGGCGCTTCAAACGCGCGGCGGTGCGAGCCGCCAAGGGGGCAATTGCGGTGGGCATGAACGGCCACACCATCTGGACCTGGTACCACCTGCCGCGCGAGTTCTACCGCGCGTTCGAAAAGCATTTCGTGCTGGAAGATTACCGCGCATTGAGCCTGTTCCTGCCGCCGCCGTATCTGGTGGATTTCTGCGAGCGCAATCCGCGCCTGTCCGAGCGCCTGGGGCGCTGCGACGATCGGCTGGGTGGGTTGCCGCTGCTACGCGACATGGGCGATCACTTTCTGATCGTGATGCGCAAGCGCTGAGTGGAGGCGCCGATGGCCATGGCCGATGTCTGCCTGCAGGGCGCGCGCGCGATGACAGCAGCGGGTGCGTCGCGCACCGCAGTGACCATCCGCGCGGGGCGCTTCGGTGGCACGCCCGGCACCGGCACCTTGCGCCTGGATCTGCAGGGGCATGTGCTGGCACCGGGCTTGATCAATGCGCACGAGCACCTGCAGGTCAACTGCGTGCCGCCGCTGCCGCAGGCCGCGCCGTTCGCCAACAGCTATGCGTGGATCGAGGCATTTCATGCGCATTTTCAGCACCCGGATGTTGCCGCCGCACTGCGCGTGCCCAAGGCGGTACGGCTGCGCCATGGGGGCTTGAAGAACCTGTTGGCCGGCGTCACCTGCGTGGCGCAGCACGACCCATGGCACGCCACGCTGGATGAAGCGCATTTCCCGGTGAGCGTGCTGCGCGCGTTCGGCTGGAGCTACGCGCTGGGCTGGACAGGCTATGGCCCGCCGGTGCAAGGCAGTTTCGCCGCAACCCCGGCTACGCATCCGTGGATGATTCATCTGGCCGAAGGCACCGACGCCGTAGCGCGTGCTGAGCTCGAGGAACTCGACCGGCTCGGTTGCCTGGCCGCCAACACGGTGTTGATCCACGGCGTGGGCATGAGCGAGCCGGATATCGAGCGGGTGATTGCGCGTGGTGCCGCCGTCGTGTGGTGCCCGTCCAGCAATCAGGCACTGCTTGGCCGCACGCTGGACCCGTGGCGCTTGTGCATGGCCGGCCGGCTGGCGCTGGGCAGCGATTCACGCATCAGCGGCGCACGCGACCTGCTGGAAGAACTGCGCATCGCCAGCGCGAGCGGGCTGGCGCGAGATCTGTTGCTTGGCCTGGCCACCAGTGAGTCTGCGCGCATTTTGCGCATGACCACGCGTGGACGTATTGCACCCGACGCCACCGCGGATTTGCTGATCGTGCGCGACCGTGGAGGCGAGCCCGCCAGCAGCATCATCGGTTGCGAGCGCAGCGACTTGCGTGCGGTCATCCGCGATGGCAAACCGCGCATCGCCGATCCGGATTTTGCGCCGTGGTTCGAGGCGGCCGGCATCTCGACGGTGCAAGTATTGCTGGATGGGCGGCCCAAACTCCTTGATGCCACGCTCGCAGACCCGGCGGTACTCGCGCTCGAACCCGGCCTGCAGTGCGTATCGCTGGAGCAACCGGCGCAGACCATCGCGCAGGTTGCGCGTGCGCTGGC
Organism: Xanthomonas sp. JL1; assembly: GCF_038405005.1. NCBI lineage: Bacteria > Pseudomonadati > Pseudomonadota > Gammaproteobacteria > Lysobacterales > Lysobacteraceae > Xanthomonas > Xanthomonas sp. JL1. The sequence goes on from NZ_JBBYGR010000054.1 coordinate 22,662, forward strand.
TGCCGATGGAGCATTTTCGTGAGCGCAGTGCCGGTCCTCGAACCCGCCGCGGCATATGCGCTGTGGGCGCAGGCGTATCCGCCGCACGCGCACAACCCGGTGATGCTGGCCGAAGAACGCGCCATGCTCGACTTGATGCCGGCCAGCCTGCAGGGCCAGCACGTGCTGGACGCCGGTTGCGGCAGCGGCCGCTACATGCTGCACGCATTGCGCCGCGGCGCAAGGCATGTCACCGGTGTCGATCTGTCGCCGCAGATGCTGCAACGTGCCGGCGCCGAGCTGGCGCAGGAGTGGCAGGCCGCGCGGATTGGCTTGCAACAAGGCAGGCTGGATCAGTTGCCGATGCCCGATGCGGTAGCCGACCTCAGCGTGTGCGGTCTGGTGGTGGGGCATCTGCAACGGCTGTGGCCCGCCCTGGAAGAACTGCATCGCGTCACCCGCGTCGGCGGCATCGTGCTGTGCAGCGACGTGCATCCGATCGGCCACGCGCTGGGCTGGCGACGCGATTTCAAAGCGGACCGGCAGCACTACGCTGTGCGGCATACGCAACATCTCTACAGCCACTGGCATTCGGCGTGCACCGCACTCGGCTTCGCAATCGAAGCCGTTGCCGAGCCGATGCTGGACCCTGCGGATATTCCGGCCGGTGCGCGTTTCGACCAGACGGCGTTGCAGGTGCCGGTTGCGCTGGTGCTGCGGCTGCGACGCGTCGCGTGAGCAAGATGTTGCACGCGGCATCGGCTGTCTGTGACGTAGACGCTGCCCGTCAGTGGCACGCTACGAGCGCAGCGCATTGCGGCGAGGTTGCGTTAGTCGACGTGCAAGCGCTGTCGACGACATGAGCCTGCACGTCGCACAGCTGAATCTGGTTCCCACACCCGATGGTCTGAGTGCGGAGCAGGTGTTCGCGCACTGGCCAACGCTGGCCGACATTGCCGAGGCCGTCGCCAGCGCGGGGGTGCGTGTGTCGGTCATCCAGGAATCTGCCTTGAACACCCAGCTGCGCCGGCAGGGCGTGCACTACCGCTTTGCCGATCTGCAACAGCGTGGCAGCGCACCTCGTGCGCGCACGCTTGCCGCGTTGGTGCGCGAGATCGAGGCGGATGTCCTGCATGTGCACGGCCTGGAGTTCGCTGGTGATGCGCGGCGTCTGGAACGCCTGCTGCCGCATGTGCCGATCCTGCTGCAGGATCACGCCAACCGACCGCCGCGCTGTTGGAGCAGAAGCCGATGGCGCGCCCGCTATGCTGCCGCGGCCGGCATTGCGTTCACCTCGCTGGAGCTGGCGCAGCCGTTCACGCGCGCACGGCTGTTTCGCAGCAGCACGCAGTTGTTTGCGATCCCCGAATCGAGCAGCCGCTTTACGCCGGGCGATCGGTTGCAGGCACGCGAGCAGACGCGCTTGCACGGCGATCCGTGTGTGTTGTGGATCGGGCATTTAAGCCCAGCCAAGGACCCGCTTTGCGTGCTCGACGCGGTAGCCATGGCTGCGCGCATGGTGCCCGGCTTGCGGTTGTGGTGCGTGTTCGACCAGGCACCGCTGATGGAGCAGGTGCAGCAGCGCCTGCGCGAAAACCCGCAGCTGGCGAAGTGCGTGCATTTGCTGGGCAAGGTCGAGCATGCGCGCGTGCAGGAACTGTTGCGCGCGGCCGACATCTTCGTTTCTGCCAGCCACGCAGAAAGCTGCGGGTATGCCGCATTGGAAGCCTACGCCTGCGGTTGCCTGCCGCTACTTAGTGCAATTCCGTCGTTCCGTGCGCTTAGCGATGACGGCGCAGTGGGCGAGTTGTGGTCGGTAGGCGATGCATCGGCACTGTCGGAACTGTTGCTACGCGTCTCGCGGCAGCGTCCCTCACGCACTCAGGTGCGCGCGCACTTCGACGCGCGCCTGTCGTTTGCCGCAGTGGGCCAGCGCTGGGTGCAGGCCTACATGCAATTGCGCGCTGCCGCGCCGGGGCCCAGCGCATGAAACTGGCACTGGTGGTCCCGGGTGGTGTGGATCGCAGCGGGGAAGTCCGCGTGATACCGGTATTTCTGACCTTGATCGAGTGGCTGGCACGCAGTCACGAGGTGCACGTCTTCGTGCTGCACCAAGAGCCGCTGCCCGCCACCTGGAGCCTGCGCGGCGCAAAGGTGCATAACATCGGCGCTCACCGTACAAGGCTACGTGCGATCGCTGCCATCGGCGATGAACACCGGCGTGCGTCGTTCGATGTGATCCAGGCCATTTTTTCGGGCTATTGCAGCTTGATCGCGGTGACCGCTGCCCAGTTGTTGCGCTGTCCCAGCGTGGTGCATATCGCTGGCGGCGAGCTGGTCGCGTTGCATCGCATCGGCTACGGCGGCCGCCGGCGTTGGCGCGGGCGTCTGCGCGAGGCAGTGATCCTGCGGCTTGCCGATCAGGTGACGGCTGCAAGCGCGCCCATTATCGAGTCGTTGCAAGCGCTCGGCATCGCGGCGCAACGCGTGCCGCTGGGCGTGGATCTGCGCGCCTGGCCACCGGTGGCGCCGCGGGCACGCACTGCATCCGTTGCGCGCTTGCTGCATGTCGCAAGCCTCAACCCGGTCAAGGATCAGACCACCTTGTTGCAGGCGATGGCCGCACTCACGCGCGCCGGTGTCGCCTTCACCCTGGACATGGTGGGCGTCGACACATTAGATGGCGCCATGCAATGTCTGGTGCGGCAACTCGGCTTGCAGCAACAGGTGCGTTTTCTCGGCTTCAAGACCCAGCGCGAGTTGCGCCCGATCATGCTGTCGGCCGACCTGCTGGTGATGTCTTCGCTGCACGAGGCCGGGCCGTTGGTGCTGTTGGAAGCTGCCGTTGCCGGTGTTCCGACGGTGGGCACTGCCGTCGGGCATTTGGTCGAATGGGCACCGATCTCGGCACTGGCAGTGCCACCGGGCGATTGGGCCGGGATGGCTGAGGCCATCCGTCAGGTGCTCGGCGACGACGAACTGCGTTTGCGTCTGGCCTGGGCGGCGCAGTGCCGCGCCGTCCGTGAAGACGCTGCATCGACGACGCGGTTGTTCGAGCAGGTGTATCGTCAGTTGTGTGAGCCGCAACAGCTGCGTTGAGTGCGCTGATGTGCGTGGTAACGCAGGGTGCGCTGTTGTCGGAGACCTTGCACTCGCTCTTTGAAGGCACAGTGTGGCGCGTGCCGCATCGTGAAATGTAATCTCACGCCGGCTGCAGATAGCCATCCAGCGCCGCACGCACCACGTACAACATGTCGGTGCGCGGCACTGGCCGAGTCAGGCGCGTTATTAGACGTCGCGCCTGGGTCTGCCGCAGCCACGGCTGATCCTGCAGCCATAACTGGGTCTGCAGCATGTCTGCGCGTTCCTTGCGGCTTTCTGCCGAAGGCACCACGCGGTTGTGCAGATACTGCCGCGCCTCGCCAAACGAACGCGACCATTCAATCCCAGGCAACGCCGACAGCCACAGGTGGGAGCACGATGCGGCGGTGAGCGTTTGCCGTGCCGCGCTCAGGCGCAGCAGCGCAGGACAGACCCCATGCAGGCGTGCCATCAGCGCAGCCGGGACCACTGCGCGGTAATAACGCTGCAGCAACAGCAATGGCGGCAGCGCCCACCACGGTGGCATGGAGGCGTCTTCCCACAATTCTTCCCAATCGCGCGGACCCATGCGCGTGGCCAGCAAGGCAAGATCATGCAAATGCATCAGGCGAATACTGCGGTGACAGATACCGCCGGCCGCGTGCAGCAGCAAGTGACACATCAATGCACCGATGGACGGATAGGGGTTCAAACCCGGTTGCGGGCGCTCCGGCCGGATCCGGGCAGTGATCTCCACACTGCGCACCGGCAAACGTTCCTGGATGCGCGTATGCAACTCGATATTGATCGGCGCATCGCGGTGTTCGCCCAACCCGGCAACAGCCTCGCCCTGCATCGGCTTGAACACCTGATGCTTCCATTGTTCGAAAGAAGCGACATAACCGAGTTCGCACAACAGCGTGGCCGCCGCAGGCGCGTCTTCCGGCTCCACCAGCAGATCGATATCGGCCATTGGGCGGTCGCCGGGCAGATACACGCCCAGTCGATGCAGCGCAGTGCCTTTCAGGCCCACCAGTGCGATGCCGGCACCGCGCGCAGCGGCATCGATACGGGTCAGCAACAGCGCGATGCGCCGATGGCGGTCTTCGACATGGCCACGCTGCTCGCTCAGGAAGGTGTTCCATTCGGCGTTCTGCCACAACGAGCGGCGCTGCAGCAGCGGCGACACGCCATGTGCCGCCGCTGCCGCCGCCGCCAGCTGCCATTGCAGCCGGTCCCATTGCGGCAATGCATCGCCCGGCTGGGCCAGCTCCTGCGCCAGCCGCTCAGTCGCGGTGTACAGGCAGTGCTTGATAATGCGAAGGGAGGGCTGCATGCGTGTGGTCCGGTCAGGCGAAACGATGGAGGAAACAACGTGAGAGCAGGCGAGGGCTAGCGCACCAGTACGGTGGCCAATTGCCGTGGCTAACGCGCAGCACAGTGGATCAGCGGCTCGGTGCGGTGCTGACCTTCGCTGGCGATCAAGGCGGACCAGCGTGCTTCCAGCTGTTCCGATGCCTGCGCAAATGCACTGGCCGTCATCGTGGCGCGTGCGTGTTGTAGATCGACCTGCGTGTGCAACAGATCGCGCACGCTGCGGTAGAACTCGGAATCGTAAGCGCCACGGAACATCATCGCCAGGTCGTCGCTATCCTGCCAATGGGTTTTGCTGCCGAGCTGATTTTTCACTTCTTCGTAGAATTTTGTGCCTGGCAGGGGATACGACACACTGACGCCGATGATGTCCGGATTGGCCTGCGTTACCAGTGCTCGCGTGGCCAGAATGTCGTCGAGCTCTTCGCCCAGATAGCCGAGCTGGATAAAGAAACCTACGCGGATGCCCTGCGCACCCAGGCGCTCACGCGCAGCGATCACTTCACCAACCTGCGTTCCCTTGGTCATCTTGTCGAGAATGCGTTGGCTGCCGCTTTCGGCACCGATCCAGGCTTCCATGCAACCAGCGCGAGCCAGCGCTGCGGCCATGCGTTCGCTGGCAAGGTCGGCGCGGGTCTGGATGGTGAAGGGAATCGCGCCATCGGCATCGCTCAACCGCTGCGCAAACGTCTCCACCCAATCGATGTGGAAGCCGAAGATGTCATCGGCCATCCAGATATGGTCGGGCTGAAAACGGCGTTTGAGGTGAATCATTTCCGTGGCCACCTCTTCGGCGCCGCGGCGCTTGTAGTGATTGCCCCAGATCGGCTTGGCGCACCAGTTGCAACGGAACGGACAGCCGCGCGAGGCCGCCATGTTCAGGCTGGAGTAGCCATGCCGTTGCTGCCAGAAGCGCTGGTAACGCGGCATGTCGACCAGATCCCATGCCGGCAGGCCGCTCAGGCGTGCGTCCGGCGGTTGCGCGCCGGGATGCACACGCGCAACCGCAGGTTGGCTGGTGGCAATCTGCGCCACGCCTGCCAGCCATTGATCGGTGGCGATGTCCGGCTGCGCTTCGACGCGCGCAAGCAAGGTGATCAACGGGGCGATGCCTTCACCGATCAACACCGCATGCGCGCCTGCAGCCAGGAAGACATCCGGGTTGTCGGAGGCATCCGAGCCTGCCACCAACACGCGGCAACCGGCCGCGCGGGCTTGCCCGATCATGCGGCATGCAGCGTCCCGCATGCGGCTCAGGCACATCTTGGTGAGGAAGTTGAAGTTGTCTTCGTAGAACACCACCAGATCCGGCTGCGCCGCACGCAGGGCAGGGGTGTAGTCCTCCACATCGTCGGCCAGCATCGCATCGAACAGACTCAACGCATGCCCGCGTTCGCGCAGCAGCGCAGCGATCTGCAGCGTGGCCAATGGGGGATAGGGCTTGCCGCGCTCCCATTGCTTGGGGTCGTAACGCAGGAAATACGAATGACTGACCTGGATATTTAGCATCTGCACAAGGCTCTCGTTCTGTCGCCAGGTGAGCGCAGCGGCGGCGTGCGCGGACACCGGCATTCGGCTCGGCAGTAGGTGCGCACGCGGGCGCCTTTGGTTGCGTAGCGTTGTGCGCAGGCACGGCAACAGGTGATGCAACCTTTCGCTAGAGAAGCGACACACACCGGCTGATTCAGTGCATTGGATACAGGCATGCCGCAGTCGGCCACATGGGCGCAACACACGCCGTTGAGCGGTGGCACAACGGCTATCGCAACTGGGGCTGCAGTGGCGGAAGATCCGTTCGGCGAACAGCGTCCACGGCGCTTGACCGTGCGTCGGCAGATTCTTGGCGCGCTGTTCCACTTTCAAAGCGATAGCGAAGCGCTACTGGCACTGGTCGATGCTGCCTATGCCGGCTTGCCCGCGCATCGCTTGCCGGGCGCGCCGGAATTTCATGTCACGCTGGACCTGCTGCCGCGTGCGCCCGGCAGCATCGATGCAGAACCGCCGGCGGTACGCACGCACGCCAGTGGTGGCCTGTTGTGCGGCGTCATTGATGCCTGCAATTACCTGATGCTGTCGGTGCCGCAGCGCCACGCAATGCTGGTGGTGTCCGAAGACATGCTCGCCCACGCGTATCACCTGCGTTACGAGTTGATCGAATTTGCCGTGTTCCTGCTGGCCGCACGTGGCATCGGGCTGGTGCCGCTGCATGGCGCCTGCGTCGGTCAACGCGGCCGTAGCGTGTTGCTGCTTGGCGCCAGCGGTGCGGGCAAATCGACGCTGGCCTTGCACAGCCTGCTGCATGGCCTGGAGGTCCTCTCCGAAGACGGCGTGTTCGTGGCACCGGACAGCCTGCTTACCACCGGCGTCGCCAATTTCCTCCATTTGCGTGCCGCAGCGCTGGGCTTGGTCGACGCGCAGACGCGCGCCTGGATCAGCGCATCGCCGGTGATCCGGCGCCGCAGCAGCGTTGAGAAATTCGAGGTCGATATCCGCCATGGCCATGCGCATCTCGCGCCCAGGCCCATGCAGTTGCAGGCGGTGGTGATGTTGTCCAGGGTGCCGGCCAGCGTCTCGACGCAACGCCTGGTCGCGGTGCCGAACGAGCAGGTCGCAGCCTGCCTGGCCCACGATCAACCCTATGCCACCGGTCAGCCCGGCTGGCAGCGGTTTGTGGAACAAGTGCAGCGCATCGGCATGTTCACGCTGCACCGTGGCACGCATCCGCAAGCGTCGGTGGATGCGTTGCTGCAGCTATTGCAATGAGCCGTTTCATGCAAGCGCACTACAGAGGCAATGGCCCGAAGGCTTTGGCAGCGTGGCGGAGACTGCATGTTACGCGCGGCTGAGCGGTGGGCGATGACTGCGCAGCAGCGCATGCGCACCGTGCTGCATCACTTCGTGAGCACCCTGGTGCCGGCAGACATGCCGACGATTGCACTTTACGTCGCGTTATCGTTGGCCGCCGCATTGGTCGGCAGCATCGTGGCGGTGTGCCTGCTGCCGCTGGTGCAGCCCGGCCATGGCGTGCAACTGGCTGGCTATCGCTTGGCATTACCGGGCGGACTAGCCATGCAGGCAGGCATGTTTGTGGGGGTGAGCCTGCTGTTTGCCGCATTGCGCTGGCAGAGCGCACGGCTGGCCGCACGCTTGACCAGCCGCTATGCCATCGGCCTGCGCGGACGCGTGCATGCGGCACTGATCGACGCGCCATTGCCTGCCTTGTCCGGTGCCAGCTCGGCAGAAATCGCCAATGTGCTCACCTACAACATCGAGATCGCCACGCAAGGCTTTAGCGCGGTGCTGCAGCTGTTGGTCGCGGCGATCACTGCGCTGGTGAGCGTGTGCATCGCGGTGCTGATCGCCCCTGCGCTGTTGATCGCCACACCGCTGCTGGCGGTTCTGGCGTGCTTGGGCGTGCGTATGTCCAGCAGCGATGCACAGGCGCGCATCAGCCGTGCCTATGTGGCGGACATGACGCAGCTGTTCTGGCTGAGCGAAGATTTTCCGCGTCGTTTGCGCCACGTGCGTTCGTTTCAGCGCGAAAACGTCGAGAGCACGCATTACGAACGCATTTCGGCGCGATTGGGGCACGGGTATGCGCAACAGCAGGAACTGGTTGCCGGCAGTCGACTGCTGCTCGAGCTCACTGCGGTGGTCGCCATCGCCGGCATTCTGGTGTTGGCCAATCGCTGGCAGGGTGCCGATCGCGCCGCGCTGATCACCGTCAGTCTGTTGCTGGGCCGTTTGCTGCCGTACCTGGTCACCACGCGGCAAAGCGTGCAGCAATTGCGTTCGGCATGGCCGGCGCTGCAGCTGTGGCGCCGCTATGTGGACCTTGGCGTTGCGCGTGCACATGCGCCGGAACAAACGGCCGAGCCACTGCCGGCCACACTGCATATCGAACACATCGGGCTGGCGTCGCCGTTACCCCAGCTCGCGCTCGAGTCGATGTGGCTGGTGCCAGGTCAGATGATGCTAGTGGTCGGCGCCTCCGGCGTGGGGAAGAGCAGTCTGATGGATGTGCTTTCCGGTCAGACACCGCCGGCGCAGTTCGTTGCGCACATGTGCGGGCGCCGGCTGACGTTTTCCGCGTATCGACATCTGGTGCGACACAGCGCCTACATCGGCCAAGGCGTACGGCCGTGGCAGCGCACGGTGCGCGATTGCCTGCAGTGGGTGCTGCCCGGAGCTTCCGATGCACGCATGTGGGAGGTGCTGGCCGACGTTGGCCTGTGTTCGCGGCTGCAGCGCGATGCGCAAGGCCTGGACACGCCGATCGACGCGCAGGACGGGCGCCTGTCCGGCGGCGAATCGCAACGCCTGTTGCTGGCGCAGGTGCTGCTGCGTCGGCCGACCCTGGCGGTGTTGGACGAAGCCACTAGCGCGCTGGACGCCGATGCGGAACATCAGGTGCTAAGCACCTTGCGCGCGCGTCTGCCGACTACCGTGCTGTTGGTGGTTTCGCATCGCACCAGCTTGGCCGCCGTGGCGGATCGCACGGTGAACCTGAATGGTACGCCTGTTCGGCGGATGCATATGAGTTCGTCGGAAATGGCCACACCGTACGACGTGCGCTAGGCGCGTGACACGCTGGCGGGTCGGTCGCTCCGCAAGTCGCTGACAACACTTGGAGCGACTAACAACACGACTGCGCTCACCGCCAGGCGGGCGCGGACGGTGCTCGGGATCGGCATGGACCACGCGTGCACTGCGGTTCTGAGCGCGCCGTCCGCGCCCACCTGACAGCGGCTCGCTACGTGTTGTTAGCCGCTCTTTGCGCGCAATCATCAGGCTTGAGTCGAAGACACGCAGGCACCGGATGGGCCGGGTACGCGGCGCACCGGCTGCGCACGCCAGGCGCGCGCCTGGCACTGGGTTAGCCGTTTTAGCCCGCAATCTCTTCCAACGCCCGATTGCGCGTGCGTGGCCCGAACACGGCAATCACGCTCGCCACGATCGACATGCTGAGTGCGATGAAGGCCAGGACACCCTGGCTGCCGACTTGCGCAAGCAGCCAACCGATCAGCACGCTGCTGACTGCCGTGGACAGGCGGCTGAAGGAATAGCAGAAGCCCACCGCGCGCGCGCGCAAGCCGGTCGGGAACAGCTCGGCCTGATAGCCGTGATAGGCAAAGCTCATCCAGGCGTTGCAGAACGCAACCATCGCTCCGCACAGCACCATGCCGACAGCCTGATGCTGTAACGCGAACAGCCCACCGAATAGCACCGCGCCCAACGCCGATGCAGTGATCTGCCATTTGTTTTCCCAGCGCTGCGCAAACCGCAGCAACAGCAAGGGCGCCAGCGGGTAGGCCAGCGAGATCGCAAACGAATACGCCAGGCTTTTGGTCACCCCTGCCCCAGCACCCTGTGCCGAGATCAGCGCCGGCAGCCAGTTGCCGAAACCGAAGAAGCCGATGGCCTGAAACACATGGAAGACCACCAACATCCCGATGCGCGCGCGATACGGCGCGCGCCATAGCAGCGCTGTCGGCACGACGCCAGCAGGCAACGATGTGGCCGTCTGCGGCTCGGGCAATGGCGCACCCGCATCGCGCATGCAGCGCGCCTCCAGCTCGGTCACCACTGCATCCGCTTCCGCATGCCGGCCGTGTGCGGCCAGCCAGCGCGCCGATTCCTGTAAGCGGCTACGCAGCCACCAGATCGCCAGCGCAAACGCGCCGCTCAGCAACACCACACAGCGCCAGCCGCTCACACCCAATGGCGCATGTGGCACCAACAGCCAAGCGGTGAGCGCAACAGTGGGCACCGCCAAAAATTGCACGAAAAATGCAAACGCGAACGCCGCACTGCGCATGTGCCGCGGCACCAGTTCAGACAGATAGGTGTCGATGGTGACCAGCTCGATTCCCAGCCCGATACCGACCACAAAGCGCAGCACGATGACCCCGGCGGCGGTGCTCTGCAAGCCCATCGCCACGGTCGCGGCGGTGTACCAGATTAAGGCGAAGGTAAACACCGGACGACGCCCGAACCGGTCGGCGAACGGACTCAATAATGCGGCACCGACGAACAGCCCAAGGAAGGTGGCCGCCGCAAATGCGGCCTGATCGGACATGCCGAACACCCCGTCCGCACCGCTGGAAAAAATCCCATCGCGAATCAGCCCGGGGCTGATGTAGGCGGTCTGGAACAGGTCGTACAACTCGAAAAACCCGCCTAGTGCGAGCAACCCCACCAACCGCCAAAGCGTCGCGCTGGCCGGCAACCGATCGATCCGTGCCGCGATCTGTGCGGAAGGCGAGAGCTGTGCAAGGGCAGGCGGGGCATTCGGAGACATGGGCGAACAACCGCAGCAAGGGCATGGTCATCATAGCCAGCGTCCAGCTCCCACAGCGTCCGAGCTTCGTCGCGCAGTCAATGCGTTCGTCTCCGGGGCCGGGGGCGCCGAGTATCGCGCACGGAGCAGGTGCAATTCGCAATCTTCACCCGCAACATCAGCAGCCAGAAGGCGATCCGCCTGCACTGACCACCAACGTGCCCAGCGAAGAGCTCCTCTCCCCTCGGGGCGAGAAGGCACGGCCTTGCGCGCGATGAGCGCGCGTGCCTTGGAGCGTCCGTGCTGCAAGCGCGGGCCGGGGCGCGCAGCGGAGGTTGGGGTGAGGATGCCAGGGCACATGGTCCAGCAGGCCGCGGCTCACTCCGCTCTGCTGGCTGCCGCTCCAGTGCTCGCATGCGCAGACACTTAGAGCGGCTAACAACACGTCGCGAGCCGCTGTCAGGTGGGCGCACACGGCGCGCTCAGAACCGCAGTGGACGCGTGGTACATCCCGCACCGAGCACCGGCCGCGCCCGCCTGGCAGCTGCGCAGTCGTTTTGTTAGCCGCTCTTATATCGAAATGAGGCACTCGCAGAGACTGAGCGAACGCGACCACATCGTTACCGAAGCATCACCCAACCCGCAGACGCAATGCGCTCGCCCATCAGCAAGCTCAACAACGCAGCTACGGCTGGTCGTAGCCCACCAACCCAGCCGTTGTCCGACTGCTGGAATGCTGTAATCCCCCTCGCCACCAACCAAGCCGCTGGCAAACCTGCCAGACCAGCCCCATCTGTGGCCCATCAGTTTCTCCGGAGTCATCCGATGCCCCCCATTTCCGTGCTCGATCTGGCGCCAGTCTGCGAAGGCAGCGACACCACCCAGGCCTTCGCCAACATGCTCGATCTGGCCCAGCACGCCGAGCGCTGGGGCTATCAACGCTACTGGCTGGCCGAGCACCACAACATGCCGGGCATCGCCAGCGCCGCCACCGCCGTACTGATCGGCCATGTCGCCGGCGGCACCAAGACCATCCGTGTGGGCGCCGGCGGCATCATGTTGCCCAACCACACCCCGCTGCATGTGGCCGAACAATTCGGCACGCTGGCTTCGCTGTATCCGCAGCGCATCGACCTGGGCTTGGGCCGTGCACCCGGCACCGACCAGCCCACCGCACGCGCCTTGCGCCGCGATTTCGACAGCGCCGACCACTTCCCGCAGGACGTGGCCGACTTGATGCGCTATTTCGCGCCAGCGGTGCCAGGGCAGCTGGTGCAGGCCGTGCCCGGCGCCGGGCTGGAGGTGCCGGTGTGGTTGCTGGGGTCGAGCCTGTTCAGTGCACGCGTGGCGGCAGCGATGGGTTTGTCGTTTGCGTTTGCCTCGCATTTTGCGCCCGACGCGATGGACGAAGCGGTGGCAATCTATCGCCGCGAATTCCGCCCATCCACACAGCTTGCCACGCCGCACGTGATGCTGGCTTTGAACGTAGTGGCGGCCGACACCGAAGCGCAGGCACGCCGTTTGTTCACTAGCCAGCAGCAGAGCTTCGTCGATCTGCGTCGCGGCAAGCCGGGCAAGATTCCCGCGCCCATCGATGATATCGACAGCTTCTGGCAGCCGCATGAGCGCGCGGGTGTAGAGCGTGCACTGGCCTGCACGGTGCTTGGCGATGCTGAGCAGATCACCCAAGGCGTGGCTGATTTCATCGAGCGCCACACGCCGGACGAACTGTTGTTCACCGCCAACATCTACGACCACGCCGCGCGTTTGCGCTCCTTCGAAATCGCCGCTGCGGCATGCCGCGAGCTGGATGTGACTTTGGCGTGATTCACGTCGCTTTGCGCAACGATCCGCTGTGATGCATGCCCATCCATTGGGAAGATCAGCATGCAATTTCAGGCACGCAGCGAGAGCATCAAGCAGCTGGCCGAATTGATCCGCGGCGTGGACATCGCGATGTTCACGACCGTCTCGGCCGACGGCAAACTGGTGAGCCGCCCGCTGGGCACGCAGCAAGTCGAGTTCGATGGCGACCTGTGGTTCGCCACTGCTGCCGACAGCCCGAAAGTGACGGAAATCGCCGCCGATCCGCGCGTCAACGTGGCCTATGCCTTGGCATCGAAGAACACCTATGTCTCGGTGGCCGGCACTGCGCGCGTGGTTCACGACCGCGCCAAGATCGACGCACTGTGGTCGCCTGCCATGAAAATATTCTTCCCGGGCGGCAAGGACGACCCGAACCTGCGTTTGATCCACGTGCGCGCCGAATCGGCCGAATATTGGGATGGCCCCAGCGGGCTGCTCGGCAAGGCGCTGTACTTCGTGATGACGGCAGTGACTGACGATACCGCCAGCCTGTCGGATAACCGCGTGGTCGATCTGAAGTAACGGCGTCAGACACGCGCCGCACGCTTCGCGCTCAGCGCCAGGCGTCCGGCCACCAGTCGCGAATCAGGTCTACCAGCTGGTCGGAAGTGACGCCGAAGACGGCCACCGAGATCAGCGCGGCGGCCCAGCCCGCCAGCATCAGCGCGCCATCGCGCTCGAGCAGGGCCAGGGCAAATAGCAGCAGGATCAATCCGAAAAGATAGTTGGTGAACGGGATCGGCAGCGTCAGCAAACTGCCGATCAGTACCAGCAGCAGGCCGGTGAATACTTGCGCCGGCATCCTGTCCAGCATGCCGTGCAGACGCGGTTTGAGCAGGCGATCCAGGCGCTGCATTGTCGGCCCGAATGTGGAGACGAAACGCTGGCTGGTGCGACGGCGCGGCCCACGCTCGCCGATGAAGCGCGTTACCCACGGCTTGCGCAGGCAGCACATCATCTGCAGCCCGATCAGTATCGTCAGTGGTCCGCTGATGCCACCGGCAACGCCGGGAATCGGGATGAACGAGGGCAGGATCGCCAGAAACAAAAATACGCCGAAGGCGCTTTGTTGCAGATCGGCCAGGATCTGGCGGACACGTAACACCTGGTCCGGGTCTCTCTCGCTGAAGGCCGCCAGCAAGCTGCGAATGCGTTCGTTGCGGTAACGCATCTGCTCGCTGCTGTCGTGGCGCGGCGCGCTGCCGTCATCCGACGATGTCATCGCTGTCCTCGTCGCCCACTCGGCTCAACAGCAACTTATCCACGCGCGCACCATCCAGGTCGACGATTTCGATGCGCCAACCGGCCCAATCGAAGAATTCACCGGCCTGCGGAATGCGCCCGAAGTAATAAATGCACAGGCCCGCAAGCGTGTGGTAATCGCCTTCGTCGGCGTCCGGCAAATCGGCGCCCAGCACTTCGCGGAGTTCTTCCACCGGCAGCGAGCCGTCGATCAGCAGCGAGCCGTCGGCGCGCGTGATCACCAGCGCATCTTCGTCGGTGTTTTCCACCGCCTGCAAACGGCCGACCACCGCGCCCATCAGGTCGCTGATGGTCACCAATCCGCGGATCTCGCCATATTCGTCGACCACCAGTGCCATCGACTGCTGTTCTTCGCGAAAGATTTCCAGCAGCTTCATCGCATGCGTGGATTCGGACACGAATAACGTGTCGCGCAGCGCCTGGAAGAGATTCTCGCCGTGCCCGCCCATGCGCGTGACCAGCGATTTGACTTCCAGCACGCCTGCAATGTCCTGGTCGCTGCCGCGGTAGACCGGGTAGCGCGAAAATTCGTGCTCGCGCATCACCTGCAGATTGCGTTCCGGCTCGGCGTTGGCGTCCAGCCAGGCGATGCGGTTGCGCGGGGTCATCAGGCTGTCGGCGGTGCGGTCGCCCAGCCGCATCACGCGATTCATCATGTCGCGCTCGTGGGCGTCGATCACCCCGGCCTCGTGGCTTTCGGCCACCAGCATGCGGATCTCTTCTTCGGTGATCGATGCCGACTCGTTCTTGCCCATGCCCAACATGCGCAACACCAGCCGGGTGGAGCGCGCCAGCACCCACACGCCGGGCGCGGCAATCTTGGCCAGCCAGCCCATCGGTACTGCGACCACCCCTGCGACGTCTTCGGAATTGCGCAGCGCCAGCCGCTTGGGCACCAGCTCGCCGAAGATCAGCGTCAGGAAGGTGATCAGCGCCACTGCCAGGGTGCTGCCGATGACGACCGAATACGGACGCGGCTTGCCGACCAGTTCGAACGAGGCCGCCAGGGCCGGGAACACGCCCTGCAGCCAGCTGGCGATGGCCTCACCGATCGCTTCGCCCCCGAACACGCCGGTCAGGATGCCGATCAGGGTGATACCGATCTGCACCGTGGACAAAAAGTTTTCCGGGCTTTCGGCCAATGCCAGGGCCCGCGCAGCGCGTTTGCTCGAGCCGGCCATCTGCTTCAGGCGGCTCTTGCGCGAGGTCATCAACGACATCTCCGACATGGCGAAGAAGCCGTTCAACACAATCAGGGCGATGACGATCAGAAACTCAACCACGGGCGTCTTCCCCGGTCAGTGAAGGGGAGGGCTGGGGAGCACTGGGTGTGCCGGCGGGCGAACAGGCCGGGCGGCAACACGGGGGGATAGGGTCGTCTTCCATAGGGGGCGCCCAAAGGCGCGGGTCATGGTACCAAACCACAGGGTGGTTCGAGCCGGGAAATGCCGATGTGAAGGGCGGTTCCCGGCGTGAGATACCCAGAGAGGTCATGGAACGGTCATAATTCGCGCCCGGCGCCGTCTCTCCCTTGACGGCAGGAAGTTGTCCACCCATGTTCTCGTTGCAGACCATCTTCGGTTCCGGCAAGCAGTTCTATTGGCTTCTGAACGAAGCGGCGCAGGCTGCCTACGACAGCACCAATGCGTTGCACGCCATGATGCGCGAGTCCGACCGCCAACCCGCGCTGGATGCCTTCAAGCTGGCCCGCCTGCGCGAACGCGCCGCCTCCGACAAGATCGGCCAGGCGCTGGTGGACAGCTTCATGACCCCCATCGAGCGCGAAGACATCGAAGCGCTGGGCTCGGCGCTGTACAAGATTCCCAAGCAGGTCGAGAAATTCGCCGACCGCTATTCGCTGGCCACCAAGCACCTGGAACATATCGACTTCGCTCCGCGCGCCGCGATGCTGGAGCAGGCCGCCAGTGTGGTCGTGGAGATGGTGACATACCTGCCGCAGATGAACATCGATCGCGTGAGCGCGCTCAACGACAAGCTGCGCATGCTCGAAAACGAAGCCGACCGGCTGATGCTGGAGCTGTACCGCGACATCTATTCCGGCCGCCTGGACACGTTGCAGATGTTCCTGCTCAAGGAGTTCTTCGAGATTCTGGAAAAGGCCATCGACCGTTGCCGCGAGGCCGGTGTGGTGGTCTACCAGATCGTGCTGAAGAACAGCTGAGGTCGCCGCGTGCTTACCTTCGTTCTGGTTGTGATCCTGGCTGCGTTGGTGTTCGAGTTCATCAACGGCTTCCACGACACTGCCAACTCCATCGCCACTGTGGTCGCCACCAAGGTGCTCTCGCCAGGTTGGGCGGTGATGCTGGCCGCCGGAATGAACCTGATCGGCGCGCTGACCGGCACCGCGGTCGCGCTGACGATCGCCTCGGGCTTGCTCAACACCAATGTGGTCGACGTCACCCCCCAGGTGATTCTGTGCGCGTTGCTGGGCGGGATCATCTGGAACCTGGTCACCTGGTGGCAGGGCCTGCCGTCGTCGTCCTCGCACGCCTTGATCGGCGCCCTGTGCGGCGCTGGCCTGGCCGCGGCGCACAACAACTGGGACGCGCTGATCTGGTCGGAAAACATCGGCAACTGGGCCAAGAACAAGGGCCTGTTGTGGAAGGTGTTCGTGCCGATGATCACCTCGCCGATCGCCGGCTTCCTGCTCGGCATCGTGGTGATGCTGCTGCTGTGGGCGATCATCGCCGGCATGTCCAGGCTCGGTGGGCCGATCGGGCGGCTGGCGCGGCCGCGCTGGGTCAATGCGTTCTTCGGCAAGGCGCAGATTGCCTCGGCCGCCTACATGGGCTACGCCCACGGCCATAACGACGCGCAGAAGACCATGGGCATCATCGCGATGACCTTGATCGGCGCGCAGTCGGCCGGTGGGTTGGACGATCTGCCGAGCTGGCTGTCGTTCCTGCATCCGGGTACCGGCCTGGCGGCTGGCGCCGGCATCCCGATGTGGATCGTGCTGACCTGCGCGGTGGTGATGGCCGCCGGTACCGCCTCGGGCGGCTGGAAGATCATCAAGACGCTCGGCCACAAGATGGTCAAGCTGCATCCCATCCACGGTTTTGCCGCAGAAACCAGCTCGGCAACGGTGCTGACCGTGGCGGCGCATTTCGGTATGCCGGTTTCCACGACGCACAGCATTTCCACCGCCATCATGGGCGTGGGTTTTGCCAAGAACCCGCGGTCGCTGCGCCTGGGCGTGATCGAGCGCATCGTCTGGGCGTGGATTTTGACCATCCCGGCCGCTGGCGGCGTGGCGTACCTGATCCTGATGCTGTTCGAACTGTTCGGCTGGACCTGAGCTGTGTCGCGGTACGGTCACGCACCGTGGGCGCGCTGCGATTCTAACCGCCCGTTATGAATGAGATCCTTCCGCGATGATGCTGGCCCTGGTGTGCGTATTGTTCGGGTTCGCCTGGTTGATCGACCGCCTCGGATTGCGGCGCTTTTCCCGCGTGCTGGGTCTTACCAGTGTGTTGCTGGTGTTTGCGGTCGGTTGCGGCCCATTGCCTTCCTGGATGCTGCACCACCTGCAGCACACCGGGGTCAACGATTTCAACGCATGGGGTGCGCGCAACGTCATCGTGTTGCTCGGCGCCGGCACCGTGCGTCCGGAAGGGCGTGACGCGGTAGCCGAAGCCAACATGTTCGCCTATGGCCGCATCGTCGAGTCGGCGCGGCTGTATCAGCAATGTCGGCACAGCGGTGGCGATTGCAAGATCGAAATCAGCGGCGGCGATCCACGCGGGCTGGGGTTGTCTGAGGCGGTGGTGTATCGGCGTGTGTTGGTTGACCTGGCGATTCCGCAGGCGGACGTGATCATGGAGCCCTCAAGCATGAACACCTTGCAGAACGCGCAGTTCAGCCAGCCCCTGCTGCGCGCATACCGGCCCGATCGCATCGTGCTGGTGTCATCGGCCACGCATCTGTGCCGCGCCGAATTGTATTTCCGCCATTTCGGCATCGATGCCACGCCGGTGCGCGCGGATTGGCTGACTGCCACTTGGTCGATCCTGCCGCAGAGCTACAACTTCACCCTGGCCGATGTGGCGCTGCACGAATACCTGGGCATGGCGCGCTATCGGCTCTACCAATGGATGGGTTCGAACGTAAAAGCAACCGCGCCTGGCGCAGTGTAGGCGCCACGCTATTTCGCATCCATCGCCGGACGTTGAGACGTCCGGCGATGGATGCATTCAGCGCGTTTCGTACATCGCCTTGACGTCGTTGCGGAACGCACTCTGGCTGTCGGCGCGGTTGTAGAACATGTGGCCGCCCGGATATTCGCGTACCTGCACGCGTTTCGGGTCGCTGCCCATCGCCGGCATCTGATCCACCGTCAAGACCGAACCCATGAACGGGCAGGAGAGGTCGTTCCAGCCGTGCGCGATCAATACGCGCAACTTCGGATCGATCGCCACCGACTGACGCAGTTGGGTCACCGCACCCTTGCGCAGTTCGTCGTTCCAGTCCCAGAGTTTGTTGACGTCGTAGTTGAGCGCGCGATATTGCGCATCGATTTTCCAGCCGACCACGCGGGTGACGAAATCCACCATCGCGGTGGTGGTGGGCGCAATGATGCTGTCCAGCAGCGGGTCGTTGGCGCGTTGTTCGGCATCGTTGGGAAACGGGTCGAAGGCGGTCACGTTGGAGTCGTAACGGCTACCCAATTCGCCCTTGTCGCGAAACACCTCGCGCAGATACGCCTGGGTTTCCAGGCGCCCGCCGGAGCGCCGCACGTACGCCGGGTCCAGCCCGGTCATGCGGGTGACCTGCTGCAACATCGCTTCGGTCGCCTGCGGGTCGGTGCGTCCTTTCATCAGCGCCACCGCGTAGTCGCCGCGGGTGTAGTCGATCACCTGGCGCATCGCGCTGTCGCTGAGCTGGCCCTGGCGCTCCAGGTGCGCAGCAGTGATCGACGGCAATGTCAGCATCCATGCCAGGGGCGACACGTCGCTGTTGTCGTCCAGGGTCGGGTTGAGGTATGGCGACACCAGCACCACGCCGTTCATCGCCACGCCCAGCTGTGTCTGCAGGTAATGGGTAATGCGTGGGCCGCGGAAGCCGCCATAGCTTTCGCCGACCAGATACTTGCGTGCCTGCAGGCGGCGGTTCTTGAGCAGCCAGTCGTAGATTATCCGCGAGAGATATTCCACATCCGCCTGCGGGTTGTAGAACTGCTTCTTGGCATCGTCGTCGCCAATCAATGCGCGACTGAAGCCGGTGCCCACCGGGTCGATGAAGACCAGGTCGGTGAAGTCCAGCCACGTGCCCGGGTTGTCGCGCAGCGCGGCCGGTGCCGACGCGCTGTCGCCTTCGGTGCCGAAATCGACGATCTTCGGCCCGATCGCGCCCATGTTGAGATACACCGATGCGGCGCCCGGCCCACCGTTCAATGCGAACGTCACTGGACGGTCTTTGCCATCGACGGTGTAGGCGGTAAACACCACCTCGCCGGTGGTCTTGCCCTGTGCATCGCGCACCGGCAACGTGCCGACCGTGGCGGTGTAGCTCAGGCTACGGCCGGCCACGCGCGTGCTCTGACGCACGCTGGCATCGGCCGGCAGGGGCGCCTGTTTGGCGGCGGCATCGGATTTGGCGTCGCTTTTCGCATCGCTTTTATCGGCTGTATCTGGCGCATCGGCCAGCGCCGTTCCGCTGAGTAACACACAGGTCAGCAGGCAGGCACGGAGAAAGGAGGGCATGGGCATCGACGTCGGAGCAGGGGAGTGCCGATGCTAGGCCGCTGCAGAGTCCGGTGGATGTGCAGGAAGGCATGGATGGCGCGTTGACCGATGCGGCTTGCCTGGCCTGGAGCAGTGTGTGCCGCAGCAGGCAGCCGTCTGACTCAAGGGGGGGGGGGCGCAGTCCGCTGCAATCAGCATCGACGTCAAAGAAAATCGATAACACGCCCTTCTCAGATCGGGACATCGTCCTCCTTCACCGGGGAGGAAGGTGCTTCGCAGGGGCGGATGAGGGTACGGGCGAAGCTCTCGCAATGTTCAATTGCACAAGGCTTTGCCCGTACCCTCACGCCACCCCCTCTCCCGAGGGGAGGGGGGCTTTCAACGCCTAGAACCTGTTCACGATCTTATTCAAGCCGTGCAAACTCCACGAATGCGCGAGAAGAACGATCCAAGTGACGTGAGCCGTGAGCGGTTCGAGCAAATCCGCCCGATTCTGGAGCAAGCCCGCAAGCGCACCAAGCCTGTGACAGTGGATATGTATGAGGTGTGGTGCGCAGTGCTGTATCTGCTACGGACAGGTTGCCCGTGGCGTGCGTTGCCCAGTGACTTTCCGAAGTGGCGCACGGTGCATTCCTACTTTGCCAAGTGGAGCGAAGTGGACGATGAAGGAATGAGCCTGCTGGAGCGGGCGCTTAAAAAATCAGGTTGGCGCGGCCCGCGAGAAACAGGG
>NZ_JBBYGR010000055.1:0-59713 GCF_038405005.1 Xanthomonas sp. JL1
CGCACACCGCTTCATCGGACAGGTCGTAGGCGTGCTTGAGGTAGAGCAGCCCGGCGATCAGACGCATCGGCAATGCGGGTCGACCGCCTGTGCCGGTGGTGGCCGGCAATTGCGGCGACAGCGCCTGCTCCAACGCACTCCACGGCAGCCGATGGCTCAGCTGGACCAGCGGATGGCGCAAGTCGATCTGGTTCTCCAGACGCGAACGACACAGCTCATCGGCATGCAATTGCTCGGCAGCAGGACGGCGTGTCCGCATGGGCGAAAACTGCCAGAAACCAGGACGTAGCGTAACGAACACTGGCAATTCCAGCACACCGAAAACGCAGATGAAGCCTTGCAATGGATGTGGTCTGGGGGTTTTTCAGGGGCGACTACGTAGCTGCCGTGCATTCCAAGTGCTGCAACAGGCCCGACTCATCGTGCGCCCCAATGTGCGCCTTTATCCCGAACAAAAGGGCTGGTTGCCTTCTTGGTCTGGTGCATGTCCGGATCGCGCTCGCCTTCTTCGTTATCGGTCGAACTGGTGCAGCAATGATCGTGGCATCGACCATCTTCCCGCCGCGCAGGCTCTGCCGCGTGCGTTGCCGTTGTCATCCGCGTCGCCGCAGGTCAGTTGCATCAGGATCGTCCGATCTGTTCGTTGAGGGATGATCTCAGGATCAGATGGGTTGTTCAGGCCTCACCCTAGAAAAACCAGCCGATGGCGAACACGCCAAGCATGCACAGGCCAAGCGCCAGCTTGGTGGCGGTGCCGAGCATGATGCCCACCCAGGTCCCGATGCCGACCTTGGTAGCCTGGCCGGTCTTGCGCGTCTGGTAGTACTCGCCGATCCATGCGCCGGCGAACGGGCCGACAAACAGCCCGATCGGCATGAAGAAAATGCCCGCAATGCCGCCGATCACCGATCCCCACAACGCCATTTTGCTGGCGCCCACGCGCTGCGCCCCGTAAAGCGTGGCCAAGAAGTCGATGAGGAACGAGAGCGCAGTGATCAGTCCCAGCACGACCAGCGTGACCCAGCCAACGTGGGTGAAGTCGTCGGCCCAGGCCGCGACCAGCAGGCCGGCGAACACCAGTGGCAGGCCCGGCAGGGCCGGCAGGATGATGCCAGCCAGGCCGATCAGCACCAGCGCTGTGGGCAAGATGTAGTAAACGACGGCAGTGTCCATGATGGTTACACAGGTCCCAATTCAGGCTTGACAAAAAGGCGCAAGAGGTGCTTGAAAATTCATTTTGTGCAGGTTAAGTTGCTGTCGCTGCTGTTTGCAAAGGTCACCGTGAATCGTGGCCTGATGCGGTAGATCGTCCGATCTGCTACATCCTTGTACCTCGCTTCCTCCTTGCAATCACAGCCACCACCGCCAGTCCATCACAGTGTCGTAGGGAGTCAGTCGAGATGTCCAACATCGAACGCGAGAATGGTCTCGTGAAGTGGTTCAACGATGCCAAGGGCTTTGGATTCATTAGCCGCGAAAATGGCGAAGACGTCTTCGTCCATTTCCGCGCGATCCAGATCCAGGGCTTCAAGAGCCTCAAGGAAGGTCAGAAGGTCAGCTTTACGGTCGTGCAGGGCCAGAAGGGCCTGCAGGCCGACGCAGTGCAGGTGGTCTGAGTCCACGCCTGTGTAAGCGCATCACGCAGACAGCAGAAAGGCCCGCGATCGGGCCTTTCTGTTTTTTTGCTGTTTATCTTGCCGACGCACTCAGCGGGTATGGCGCAGTGCGCTTTCCAGTACCGCCATGAGGCGCGCTTGAGATCAGCTTGCCGACGTCGGGTCGGGCACGTCGCTTAACCGGCTTTTTGGCACGCGTCGTATTTCCTGGCGACGCTGCGGCGATGCTGCCGCAGCGTGCACGGTTGGATCAGCGCAGCACGACCTTGCCGTTGACCACGCGCACATACGCGTTTTCGCGCACGCCAGCCAGGTCGCGCTGATTCACTACGATCACGCGGCCGTCGTCCATGCGTACCTGCACGTCGAAGCTGGAGCTGGTGACGTTGTTCTGGATCGCGTTACCCGCCAGCGCACCCGCAGCGGCGCCAGCGACCGCTGAAATGTTCTTGTTACCGGTGCTGCCGCCGGTGTCCTTGGAAATCTGGCGGCCGGCAACGGCGCCCACAATGCCGCCGAGGACCGCGCCGGTGCCGGTGGGCGCAGAGCGGGTCGGGGCGACTTCATCGATCCGGGTCACGATGCCGCAATCCACGCAACGCTGCGTCTGCGAGTAGCCCTGGTCGTAATCGCGGTCGCCGCGATAGCTGCCGTACTGCGGCTGAGGGGTAGCGCAGCCAACCAGGGTTGCGGTTGCAGCCAGGCCAATGACGAGCAGTCGGGTCTTCATCAGATCTCTCCGGGTGGTTCGAAAAGGCGGCCAGGGCCGCGGCGACGTCATCCTGTGATGGTCCAGGTGAACGGTCTGCCAACTGGTTCACTGCAGGCTTAACGAAACCCGAGCGCCGTATTCATCGAACCTCAGCGAAAGTCGCGATGGCAGGCCTCGCAGGCATCGGAAATGCGCCTGTGGAGTCTGCCCAGCGCTTTGCAATCGGCCAGCGGCACGCCCTGCGCCTGATCCAGCGCAGCACGCAGTGCCTGCGCGTGCTCGCTAAAGCGGCGATCCTCGCCAATCTCGGGAAATGCCGGCTCTGCCTCGTCGGCCAGCAGGCGCAGCGATTGCAGTCGTCGCTGTTGCTGCGCCGGCGTGCAGGCAGCACCTGTGTCGGGTCGCAGCGCGCGTAATTGGTAAGCCATGACCTGCATCAGGCTATCGGGTACCGGGTCGCGCCGCGCCTGTAACGCATTAGCCACCATGACGGTGGCGACCAGGCCGATCAGCACGCCCAGCACCAGCATGAAGGCGTAGCGGGCCGCGCGGGATTGGTTGGGGGGCGAGTTCTGCATAGGTGGCTTCTGGGAGGCAACGTTCGTCGCGGCGGCGTGGGCGTGCCCGGGCGAGGCGCGTAAAATAGGCCGATGAAAGCACAATCGCGTGAACGCTTTGCCGGTATCGACCGGCTGTATGGAGTCGGCACGGTCGAGCGCTTGTCGGCGTGCCGCGTGGCGGTGGTCGGGATGGGCGGCGTGGGCTCGTGGGTGGTCGAGGCATTGGCGCGCACCGGGGTGGGCCAGATCCGCCTGATCGATGCCGATGACCTGTGCGTTTCCAACACCAACCGGCAGTTGCCGGCGCTGGCCGGCCAGTACGGACGCAACAAGGCGCGTGCGATGGCCGAGCGCTGCGTGGCGATCAACCCTGACATCGAAGCCGATGCGGTGGAGGCGTTTCTGACCTCCGGCAATATCGAAACCCTGCTGGGTGCGGGCTTCGATCTGGTGATCGATGCCTGCGACAGTTTCCGGGTCAAGGTGGAAACCATTGCCTGGTGCCGGCGGCGCAAATTGCCGCTGTTGACCGTGGGCGCGGCTGGCGGCCGCACCGATCCCACCCTGGTGCGCGTGCGTGATGTCTCGCGCACCGAGCACGATGCAATGTTGGCGCTGATTCGCAAGAAGCTGCGCGGCGAATTCAATTTCCCGAAGAACCCGCAGCGCTACTTCGGCGTGCCGGCGGTGTATTCGCTGGAAAACGTCAAATATCCACAGGCCGATGGCAGCGTCTGCGGCATCCGTCCGCAGCTCGATGCCGATGCCACGCTCAAGCTGGATTGCGGGGCAGGGCTGGGCGCGGCCACGCATATCACCGGTACCTTCGCGTTTGTTGCGGTGGGCAAGGCGTTGGAGATGTTGCTCAAGCCCAAGGCTGCAGCCGCGAGGCCGGCAGCCGAGGCAGTTGCAGCCTCGTGATGTCGCCTGTCCATTGCCTGGTCGTGTCGACTACGCGGTCGCGGTGACGCGCATGCTCCTCTCAGTGCGGTAGACCGAACAAGCGACGCGCGTTGGCGCTGGTCTGCGCCGCGATGTGCGCGGGGTCTTCGCCGCGTAGGTCGGCGATGCAGCTCAGCACCGTGCGCAGGTATGCCGGCTCGTTGCGTTGGCCGCGGATGCCGGCGTCGGGCTGATCGGGCGCGTCGGTTTCCAGCAGCAGGTGGTGCAGCGGCATGCTCGCTACCAATCCTCGCAGACGAGTGGCGCGTGGGTAGGTCACCGGGCCGCCCAGGCCGATCATGAAATCCAGGTTCCACAACTGTTGCGCCTGTTCGGGGCTGCCGGCAAAGCTGTGCACCACGCCGCGCAGGCCACCCACCGCCTTGATGCGGGCAATGACCTCCTCGGTGGCGCGGCGCGCATGCACGATCAGCGGCAGGTCGAAGCGCTTGGCCAGCTGCAGCTGGCCGTCGAAGTAGTCGCGCTGGGCCTGCGCGTCCAATCCATCCACAAAGAAATCCAGGCCGCACTCGCCGATCGCGCACGGCCGCTCGCGCTCGATCCATGCGGCCAGCAGCTCCAGATGCTCGGGGCGGTGTTGATCCAGAAACAGCGGGTGCAGGCCGTAGGCAGGGTATAGGCCAGGCGCCTGCGTGCTGACAGCACGCAAGCCCGGCCAGCTGGCGGCGGTGATCGCCGGCAGCACTTGCTGGATGACCCCCGCTGCCTGCGCGCGCGCAATCACCGTTGCGCGGTCGTGGTCGAACTCGCCTGCGTCCAGATGGCAGTGGCTGTCGATCAGCTGCATCAGTCGCGGCGCACCGGTGCTTGCAGCGGTGCCTTGCGGGTTTTCCAGTTTGCCAGCAGCAGCGTGGTGAGGCCAAACAGCAATTCGTCCAGGAACGGGATCGGGTCCGGGATCACCAGATCCACCAGAAACAGCGCGGCGGCCAGTTTGAACAGGGTGGGATAGCGCAGCGTGCCGGCCCAATCCAGGGCGCGTGCGGCGAGAGGATTTCGCATGCGAATGCTCCGGCTGTTAGAGATGCATGAAGTAACCGCTAGCTGAACTTAACCGTCGTGTTCATGAGCGATGGCGTTTTCGTTCAGGGTTCCCATGCTGGAATCACAGCCGTCAACAACGCGGTGCGTCCGCAGGGAGCTGGTTATGAAGAGCAATACGACAACTATACTGGTCGCTGCTGGTGCCTTGCTGGTCGGAGGCGTCGCCACTGCCGCTTTCATGAATAACCGCCCGTCGTCCGGCGATTTTGTGGCCAATGGCCAGCCGGCACCGCGTGGCCTGGAATACGCCGACGTGGTCAGGGTGGCCCCGATCAGCCAGCGCGAGCCGCAGTACGCGCAGGTCATCAACAGCAACGCCATCCGCGAAACCACCACCAGCACCTCGCCGCGCGAAGTGTGTCGCGATGTGGTGGTGCAGGAACGTCTGCCGGAACGTGACGGCAATGTCGGTGGCACCGTCGCCGGTGCCATCATCGGCGGCTTGATCGGCAACCAGGTGGGCGGCGGCAACGGTCGCAAGCTGGCGACCGCCGCAGGCGCGGTGGGTGGTGGCTTCATCGGTAACAGCATCGACCGCAACCACGTCGGCGGCCGCGTGGTCGATCGTACCGAGCGCCAGTGCCATACCGAAAATGCCAACTCGCAGTCCTCGCGTGTGGTGGGCTACGACGTGACTTATCGCAATGCCGATGGCACCACCGGCACCATGCGCATGGACAGCAAGCCGGGCGAGCGCATTTCGCTGGGCGACGCCGACAACGTGGTGGCCTATGACGTCACCTACCGCTACGACGGTTTCGAAAAGACCGTGCGCATGAACGACAAGCCGGCCAGCGACCGTCTCCCGGTGGTCGATGGCCAGCTGGTGACCCAGATGGCATCGACGGCGGGCGACTCCAACGTCCGTCAGGATGGTTTGAGCACCCGCCAGTAACAGGCACGCCGAAGCGCTCGCAAGTAGCGTAGTGAATGAAAAAAGAGCCGGCAGTGCCGGCTCTTTTCGTTTGTGCCATTCCCGGGCCGGCAGGCACCACCATGTTCGGCCGGCAACTGGCAGATAATCGCGTCTTCCGCTTGCGATGACAGCCAACATGCCGGCACGCCCTGATGATCTGTTCGACGTACGCGCGCTTCTCACCGACGAAGAGCGGGCGGTGCAGGAGGCGGTAGCGCGGTTTACCGATACGCGGGTGGTGCCGGCGATCGGCGATGCCTTCGATGCCGGGCGCTTCCCGCGCGAGTGGATTCCAGACCTGGCGGAATTAGGGTTGCTGGGTGCCAGCCTGCCGGTTCGCGATGGCGGTGCGGGTCTGGGCGCGGTGTCTTACGGACTGATCTGCCAGGAGCTGGAGCGCGGCGACAGCGGGCTGCGCAGCTTCGTCAGCGTGCAGTCTTCGTTGTGCATGTATCCCATCCACGCCTATGGCAGCGACGAACAGCGGCAATGCTGGCTGCCGGAAATGGCGACCGGCAGGGTGATTGGCTGCTTCGGCCTGAGCGAGGCGCAGGGCGGGTCGGATCCTGCCGCGATGACGACGCGCGCGGTGCGCGAGGGCGACGGCTGGCGCTTGAATGGCGCCAAGATGTGGATCACCAACGGCAGCATTGCCGGGTTGGCGATCATCTGGGCGCATACGGACGATGGCGTGCGTGGCTTTTTGGTCGAGACCGACAGCGCCGGTTTCAGCGCGCACGACATCAGCCACAAGATGAGCCTGCGTGCGTCGGTGACGTCGGGCCTGTTCCTGGACAACGTGTTCGTGCCGGAGCGGATGCGGCTGCCGGAGGCGGCCGGTTTGAAGGCGCCACTGAGTTGCCTCAACCAGGCGCGCTACGGCATCGCCTGGGGCGTGATCGGCGCGGCGGTGGCCTGCCTGCGCGAGGCGCTGACCTATGCCGGCGAACGCATCCTGTTCGGACGCCCGTTGGCGGCCACGCAGAGCGCGCAGATCAAACTGGCCGACATGGCGCGAGGGATTTCGACCGCCCAGCTACTCGCCTTGCAGCTCGGCCGCTTGAAGGAAGCCGGTACGTTGCGGCCGGAGCAGATCTCGCTGGCAAAATGGAATAATTGCCGCATGGCGCTGGATGTAGCGCGCGAATGCCGCGACCTGCTGGGCGCGGCTGGCATCACCACCGAGCATGTGGCGATCCGGCATGCGCTGAACCTGGAATCGGTGATCACCTACGAGGGCACCGAAACCGTGCATCAGCTGGTGGTGGGACGTGCGCTGACAGGACTCAATGCGTTTTGACAAGGAGTGGATGATTGATCAGCAAGGATGTGATGAAACGCCTGGGCGGCGTCTTCTGGAGCCGTGTGCTCCCTTGCCGGCATGGCAATTGCCCCAGCGCAGGCCAACGAGGCGCCACGCATGGCGCCGACGCCCAGCTGGGTGGTGCCGATGCCGTGCCCGACAACGTGCCTGGTGCCACCGGCTGCGCTAGGAGCTGGTATCCGACCAGGTCGATCTGACCGGCCGCGTGTCGCAGGCCTACCGCCGGCTCAGTGACACCGTGCAACGCGCCAAAAGCCTGGAGGAAGCCGGGCAGATCTCCATCGACTATCAGCCGCAGTACCAGCAGTTGGAGCTCAACAGCCTGGATGTCTGGCGCGCCGGCAAGCGCATCGACATGCGCACGCGGGCGCATTACGCCATATTGCGGCGCGAAAGCGGGCTGGAGAATGGGTTGATCGACGGCGCGCTGACGCTGTCGATCACCTTGCCGGACCGACGCGTGGGCGACCGTGTCGACTATGGCGTGACCATCAGCGGCAGCAACCCGGTGTCCGGCAAAGGCTCTTGCGACGTATTCGAAGCGCGCCAGCGTGCCGCTGGGCGAGCGCCGGGTACGTGTGCGCTATCCCGCCGCCACGTCGCTGCAGTGGCGCATCAGCGCGCCGGGGTTCGGCCGCAATGTGCGCACGGTGGATGGGGTGACGCTGCTGACATGTGGTGGTACGTGCGCATCTGCCGCAGGGCGAGGTGTGGGTGGATGCCACGCGCGACCGCGAGGACGGTCCGTTGGCGCAACGCCGGCAGCTGCCGTTCGTGCGCGGCTTGCCGGTGATTGCAGGGCAGGACAGCTTGGTCGAGGTGCCGGCGTCGATGCCCGCGTTGCCGCAGATCGAAGTGAATGAAGACATCGCCATTTCGCTGCGCAAGCCGCAGCGTTGGGCGAGCTTCACGGTAGACACCATCTATCGCCACGATAGGGCTGAGGGTGTCGCCGGCAGCTTCGACGACGATGGTGCGCAGACGGTGGGCGAGCACTATCTGGAATTCATGCAGCAGTACTACACCGCGCTGACGCAGGTGAGCGTGCCGAGCATCGATGATGCCGACCCGCTGAATGTGCGCACGCACGAGGCCTACCGGCTGGAGTGGCCGGCGAACGAGGGCGATGCGCTGGGCTTTGCCTTGTTCCAACTCGGGAAAGGATGGATGCGCTACCGAAGGAGGCGCGCAAGAGCCCGCTGGCGCTGGGCGGCCCGCCGCTGGCGCGGCAGACCGTGCGCGTGCACAGCGACCCGGCGACGCAGGTAGAAGCGGAGACGCCAGTGATCGCCAACCCGTGGTTCCGCTTCTCGCGCAGCATCGCGATGCGCGACGGCACGCTGGTCATCGTGGGCGAGTGGCAGCGCTTCACCGACCGTATTCCGGCCAACGGTGTGGCGCGCGCTGCGTCCGACATGGAGCGCGCGCGAACTGCTGTACTTCCATCACGATCTCAAGCCGCAACGGCGCGCGCAGCCACCCGACCGGCGTGCGCTCAGCTACCCGCTGGCCGGGTTAATCGCCTTGGTGGTGCTGCTGGTGGCATGTCTGCTTTGGTGACGCGGATGCCGCAGCACGCCGGGCTACGCTGGAGCGCCTGGGCCGTGTTCGCGGCGACTACGCTGCTGTCGGCGTGGGTGTGGCTGCACGCGCTGCCGTTATGGGCCAAGGCTGGTGGCGTCATCGTGGTGGTGGCAATCGCCGTGCTGGGATGTGTGTTGCTCAGGTAGATCTTGCGCTGGATGGGCAGCGGTACGCAGCGCACGCAGATGTTGCCGGCCATGGCCGGCTGCGTCTTGCCTTGGCTGGTGTGCCTGCTGGCGGCCGTGGTCGCGCTCAATGGCCAGGTGGCGTTGCTGCGCACCGGCGCGACCGATCCGGCCGGCATGACGCAGCTGGCGACGTGCATTTTGCTACTGATGCTGGGCGCGTTGTGGTGGTCGGTCTGCGCAGTGCAGGCGGTGGCTGCTGCTGGCGGCTGTGCGCGTACGCGTGCGTTCTGCGCCTGGGCGCTGACGGTGGCGGCACTGGGCATCCTGATCGCCGTGTTGCGTGTCCCGGTGGCGGTGGTGGCATTCGCCTGAAGTCGTTTGGCGCGGCAACGCACGCAAGCGTGGCATCGGCGGGCCGCTGCTGCGTGCAGGGCTTTGCAAAGGCACGCCGGGCTGTGACACTGCCAGCCCCTTGTTGCTGCCGCGGAGCCAGCGAGATGTCCACCGTGCGTCCCCCGCTGACCGTCCATGGCATGTCCAGTTCCGGCAATTGCTACAAGGTGCGTTTGCTGCTGGAACAACTGGTCAGCCGCTACCACTGGGTGGAGGTGGATAGCGTGGCCGGGCAGACCCGCACGCCCGCGTACCTGGCCAAGAATCCCAACGGCAAGGTGCCGATGGTGGAACGCGACGACGGCCGCGTGTTGACCGAATCCAATGCGATCCTGTTCTGGCTGGCCGAAGGCACCCCGTATCTGCCCACCAATGCGTGGCAGCGCGCGCAGGCGCTGAGCTGGATGTTCTTCGAGCAATACAGCCATGAGCCGTCTGTGGCGATGGCGCGGTTCATCAGCCTGTGGACGCCGCGCGATGCCGCGCGCCGCGCCGAGCTGCCGCAGCTGCGTGTGCGCGGCGAGCAGGCGCTGGCCCTGATGGAACAGCATCTGCAGCAGCACGCCTGGTTCACCGGCAGCGACTACGGCATCGCCGATATCGCGCTGTTCGCCTACACCCATTGCGCCGAAGACGGCCGTTTCGATCTGGAGCGCTGGCCGGCGATCACGGACTGGTTGCAACGCGTGCAGGCGCTGCCGCGCTTCGTGCCGATGCCGTCAGCTGCGTCGGTGACGGCATGAGCCGTGCGCGCGATGTGCCTGGCGCTGACGTCGGCATCGCTGCGTGCTTGGCGGACACTCGTCTTTGCTTTCTTCCATCGGCCTTCGCCATGCGCTTGCACGCGCGCGCGCTGCGCGTGACGCGTGTGGGGCACGCCCGGTTACTCCCCGTTGCCAGCAGGCAGGAGCACTGACGATGTGCGGATTGGCAGGACTGTTGCTGGCTTCGCCGCGTCTGCATGGCGAACAGCTCGATGCGCTGGTGCGGCCGATGGGCGCCGCTTTGCGCCATCGCGGCCCGGACGATGCCGGCACTTGGTGCGATGCGCAGGCCGGCGTTGCCTTGGCGCATCAACGGCTAAGCATTCTGGATCTGTCGCCGCTCGGCCACCAGCCGATGCGTTCGGCTGATGGCCGCTATGTGCTGGCCTATAACGGCGAGGTCTATAACTTCGCGCAGCTGCGCGCGGCACTGTCCGCGCTCGGGCATCGCTTCCGCGGCCACTCCGATACCGAAGTGTTGCTGGCGGCCGTGG
Source organism: Xanthomonas sp. JL1 (assembly GCF_038405005.1). NCBI lineage: Bacteria > Pseudomonadati > Pseudomonadota > Gammaproteobacteria > Lysobacterales > Lysobacteraceae > Xanthomonas > Xanthomonas sp. JL1. Next base: position 10,499 of record NZ_JBBYGR010000055.1, read on the forward strand.
TGGAGTGGGGCCTGGACGAGACGTTGACCCGCTGCAACGGCATGTTCGCCATTGCGTTGTGGGACGAGCGCGACAACTGCCTGTTCCTGGCGCGCGACCGGGTCGGCAAAAAGCCGCTCTACTACGGGTGGGCCGGCGACACCTTGGTGTTCGGTTCCGAACTCAAGGCCTTGTGGCAGCACCCGGATTTCGACAACGGCGTCGATCGCAATGCGCTGACCTTGCTGTTGCGGCTGGGCTACATCCCGGCGCCGGCCTGCATCCACGCGCACACCTTCAAGCTGATGCCTGGCCGCGTGCTGCGCATGGATGCGCAGGCCGTGGCGGCCGGCGCTGCCGCGCATCGTGCCGATCAGGCGCAACAACCGTTCTGGAACGCACGCGAGGCGATGCAACGCGCGCTCGCCGCACCATTCACCGGCAGCGACGCGCAGGCCGAAGAGCAGTTGGATAGCGTGCTGCGCGATGCGGTGGCCCTGCGCATGGTGGCCGATGTGCCGGTGGGCGTGTTTCTTTCCGGTGGCACCGATTCGTCCATCGTCACTGCGATGATGCAGGCGCAGAGCGCGCAGCCGGTGCACACCTTCAGCATCGGCTTCGAAGGCTCGCATCACGACGAAGCGCCGCTGGCGCGCGAAGTCGCCACGCATCTGCACACCGACCACACCGAACTCTATGTCAGCGGCGCCGATGCGCTGGCGGTGGTGCCGTGCCTGCCGGACATGTTCGACGAACCCTTCGCCGATGCCTCGCAAGTGCCGACGGCGTTGGTCGCACGGTTGGCGCGCGGTGGGGTTACGGTGGCGCTGTCCGGCGACGGTGGCGACGAATTGTTCTTCGGCTATGGCCGCTATCAACGTGCGCTGCGCAACTGGCGCATGCATGGCCTGGTACCTGGCCCGCTGCGTCGCCTGATGGCAGTGGCAGCGCGTCGCAATGGCGAATCTTCGCGTACCGGCGGGCTCGCCGCGCTGGTGGCCGAGGCGGGCGCACGCGGCATCGGCGACATCTACCGCAACCGGATTTCGCGCTGGCGCGACCCGGCAGCGGTGGTGCCGGGGGCGACCGAACCCGATAGTTTTTACAGCCTGGCCGACCCGCTGCATGGGTCCGGCACCCCGGCCGACGCGATGATGCTGGCCGACTTCGCCGCGTATCTGCCCGACGATCTGCTGTGCAAGGTGGACCGCACCACGATGGCGGTGGGGCTGGAGGCGCGCGCGCCGCTGCTGGATTGGCGCGTGGCCGAATTCGCCTGGTCGCTGCCGCTGTCGCTGAAATATCGCGATGGAATGAGCAAGTATCTGCTTAAGCGCGTGTTGTGCCGCTACCTGCCGGACACGATGGTGTACCGCGGCAAGCGTGGCTTCGGCGCGCCGGTGAGTGCATGGCTACGCGGCGATCTGCACGGCTGGGCGGACGATCTGCTGGCGCACGGCGCGTTGCAGCGCGAGGGCGTGTTCGCCGCTGATACCGTGGCTGGCCTGTGGCGCGACTTCAACGGCGGCGAGCGCAAATGGCATACGCACCTGTGGACGGTGCTGATGTTCCAGGCCTGGCAGGCGCACTGGCGCGAGCAACGCGCAGCCATCACGCGCTGATCGTGGTTGCGGCGACGCGCAATGGTGAGGTGCTGAAGATGGCGCTGCAGTGCGCGGCGTGTTGGCGTTGCTTGTCGCTTCGGCCCTGCCGTCGGAGCGGGGAGTGATCAGCGCACTGCATGCAGCTGCGGCGCAGCGGCCGGAGCCGGGCGCCGTTTCACCAGCGCTGAGCATGCTGCTGGGTAGGGTGGGGCCCTGTTTCCACGGAGCGTACCCATGAGCAAGCTCACCATTGCCGTCCTGGTCGGCAGCCTGCGCGCAGAGTCGTATAACCGTCAGCTGGCGCGTGCGCTGGAGCATCTGGCCGGCGACATGGCCGTGTTCGAGTACCTGGAGATCGGCGATATTCCGCTGTACAACCAGGACCGCGACGGCGATTACCCGGCAGAAGGCACGCGCCTGAAGCAGCAGATCCGCGCGGCCGATGCGGTGCTATTTGTCACTCCCGAATACAACCGCTCGATTCCTGGCGTGCTGAAGAATGCCATCGACACCGCCTCGCGCCCCTACGGCGATAGCGCGTTTTCCGGCAAGCCTGCGGCGGTGGTCGGTATTTCGGTCGGCGCGATCGGCACCGCTACCGCGCAGCAGCATCTGCGCAACGTGCTGGCGTATCTGAACATGCACGTGCTCGGCCAGCCGGAAGTCTTTCTGCAGTACAAGGACGGCCTGTTCGGGCCGGACGGCCAGATCGCCAATGCCGACAGCCGCAAATTCCTGCAGGGCTTCATCGGCCAGTTCCTGGGCTTGATCGGGCACCTCAAGCGCTGAGTTGACCACAGCGGCGCCGCGCTCGGGCGCGGCGTCCCGCGGGGCCTCGGGGAAGGACGGAAACCCAGGTGGCGCAACGGTCTTGGCATCTGCGACAACCGGCGCGTGGAACGCTGATACACCGCCTATACACCAGTTATCCACAGAGTTGTGCATGGTCGTCGGCGTCGCCGATGACTATGCTTCCTGCCCTTGTCTGCCCGCGTCAGGTTTGTCTGTCCATGTCCGCTCGTCCTGGTTTCCGTTCCAAGCGCAATCGTGATCGCGACGACGACGATTACGATCGTCCCGAGCCGCGTCTGGACCAGCTGCGGGTGCCGCCGCATTCGGTCGAGGCCGAGCAGGCTGTGCTGGGTGGCTTGATGCTGGCGCCGGACGCGTTCGACCGGGTCAACGATCAGCTCACCGAAAACGACTTCTACCGACGCGATCATCGGCTGATCTACCGCGCGATTCGCGAATTGAACCAAAAAGATCGCCCATTCGACGCAGTGACCCTGGGCGAATGGTTCGAATCGCAGGGCAAGCTGGAGCAGGTGGGCGATGGCGCCTACCTGATCGAGCTGGCCAGCACCACGCCGTCGGCAGCCAACATCGCCGCGTATGCGGAAATCGTGCGCGACAAGGCGGTGCTGCGGCAGTTGATCGATGTGGGCACCACGATCGTCAACGATGGCTTCCAGCCAGAGGGCCGCGACAGCATCGAGTTGCTGTCCTCTGCGGAAAAGGCCGTGTTCAAGATCGCCGAAGCCGGCGCGCGCGGGCGGGCCGATTTCGTGGCGATGCCCGGCGCCTTGAAGGATGCCTTCGAAGAGCTGCGCAACCGTTTCGAAAACGGCGGCAACATCACCGGCTTGCCGACCGGCTATAACGATTTCGATGCGATGACGGCCGGCCTGCAGCCGACCGACTTGATCATCCTGGCCGCGCGTCCGGCCATGGGCAAGACCACCTTCGCGCTGAACATTGCCGAATACGCCGCGATCAAGTCCAAGAAGGGCGTGGCGGTGTTTTCGATGGAAATGTCGGCCTCGCAGCTGGCGATGCGCCTGATCTCCTCCAACGGTCGCATCAATGCGCAGCGTCTGCGGACCGGTGCGCTGGAAGACGAGGATTGGGCACGCGTGACCGGTGCGATCAAGATGCTGAAAGAAACCAAGATCTTCATCGACGACACCCCGGGCGTGTCGCCGGAAGTGCTGCGTTCCAAGTGCCGCCGCCTCAAGCGCGAACACGACCTGGGCTTGATCGTCATCGACTACCTGCAGCTGATGTCGGTGCCCGGCAACAGCGAAAACCGCGCGACCGAAATTTCGGAAATTTCGCGTGGCCTGAAGGGGCTTGCGAAGGAACTCAACGTGCCGGTGATCGCGTTGTCGCAGCTCAACCGCTCGCTGGAAACGCGGACCGATAAGCGCCCGGTGATGGCCGACTTGCGCGAATCCGGCGCAATCGAGCAGGACGCGGACATGATCGTCTTTATCTACCGCGACGATTACTACAACAAGGAAAATTCGCCGGACAAGGGCCTGGCCGAGATCATCATCGGCAAGCACCGCGGCGGCCCGACCGGCTCGTGCAAGCTCAAGTTCTTCGGTGAGTACACCCGCTTCGACAATCTGGCGCACGACTCGGTGGGCAGTTTCGAGTAAGCGCAGTGGACCCGCTGGGCGGCCATCCGTCGCCCGGCATCGCGCCATCGTTGCGGCCGCTGGCTTATGCTGCGCAGCCTCATCGTTCGCTGCCGAGTTCGTATGTCATACGCCATCGTCTGGTTTCGTCGCGATCTGCGTCTGCAAGACAACCCGGCCTTGCGTGCCGCACTCGATGCGGGGCATCACCCGATTCCGTTGTACATCGACGCACCGCACGAAGAAGGCGAGTGGACGCCCGGCGCCGCATCGCGTACCTGGCGGCATCGCTCGCTTGCAGCGCTGGAGGATGCGTTGCGTGCGCTTGGCAGTGGCCTGGTCATCCGCGCCGGCGACAGTGCACAGGTGCTGGATGCGGTGATCGCGCAGACCGGCGCGGTGGCGGTGTATTGGAACCGCAAATACGAGCCGGCCACGCAGCCGCGCGATGCGCAGATCAAGCGCGCATTGCGCGAGCGCGGGATCGAGGCACAGAGCTGCAATTGCGCATTGCTGTTCGAGCCGTGGCAGTTGTCCACGCAGCAGGGCGGCCCGTACAAGGTGTTTACGCCGTTCTGGCGCAATGCGCTGACACAGCTGCAATTGCCCGCCACAGCGCCTGCGCCGCGCAGCCTGCCGCCGCTGCCTGCGATGTTGAAGACGGATGCACTCGACACGCTGCAGCTGGTACCTAGCTTGAACTGGGACCAGGGCTTCTGGGAGCACTGGCACGCCGGTGAAGCCGGCGCGCACGAAATGCTGGAGTTCTTCATCGATGGCGGGCTGTCCGGGTATCGCAAAAACCGCGACCGCCCCGATCGCGTTGGCACCTCGCAACTTTCGCCGCATCTGCACTTCGGCGAGATTGCGCCGTGGCGCATTGCCAGCGCGCTGGAAGCGCAGCGCACTGCGCGCAATGGCGCAGAAATCGATGGCTATATCCGCCAGCTGGGCTGGCGCGATTTCGCCTATCACCTGCTGCATCACTTCCCGGACACCACCAACCAGAACCTCAATCCGCGCTTCGAAGGATTCGACTGGGCGAAGGTCGATCCGGTTGCACTGCAGGCCTGGCAGCGCGGCCGCACCGGCATCCCGATCGTCGATGCCGGTATGCGTCAGCTCTGGCACACCGGCTGGATGCACAACCGCGTGCGCATGATCGTCGCCAGTTTTTTGTGCAAGCATCTGCGCATCCACTGGATCGAAGGCGCGCGCTGGTTCTGGGACACGCTGGTGGATGCGGACCTGGCCAACAACACGCTGGGCTGGCAGTGGGTGGCCGGCACCGGCGCCGATGCGGCGCCCTATTTCCGCGTGTTCAATCCAGTGACGCAAGCGGAAAAATTCGATCCGCACGCAACGTACATCACGCGCTGGGTGCCCGAGTTGGGCAAGCTTCCGGTGAAAGAACGCTTCGCACCCTGGTTGCATCCCTTGTCGCTGGCACGCTTCGCACCAGAGTACCCGCGCACGCCGATCATTGGCTTGGCCGAAGGGCGCGACGCGGCGCTGGCAGCCTATTCGAAATCGCGCGCTTAGAGCGGCGAACAACACGTCGCGAGCAGCTGTCAGGTGGGCGTGGACGGCGCGCTCAGAACCGCAGTGCAGGCGTGGTACATGCCGATTCCGGGCACCGGCCGCGCCCGCCTGGCGGTGAGCGCAGTCGTTTTGTTCGCCGCTCCAGTCGCTGCTGATCGATGCGCGTGTGCCTGTTTCGACAGCGCATGCCGCGTCGTTTTGAGAGTTGGTGCGTGGGCACGGAGCGTATGTATTTGCTGGCATGCGCTGGCGATTTGATGGCGCACCTGTGGCATCTCAACGCCGAAACCGTTTTCCTGAATGGCATGCCCGCTGCGCGCATGCTGCGGTGGTTTTCATCATGCGGCAGTCGCGTGGGCCTGTTTATCCTTGTGGATACGATTGAGCGCCGGATGGTCCGGCCATAGGAGAACAGCATGTCCCCAGCAGCTACCAAGAGTCTTGCCCTTGCCCTGGCCAGTGCCATTGCGCTGTCCGCCTGCGCCACCGGCGGCTCATATGTGCAGCGTGATCAGTACGGCGACCAGACGCAACAGCAGAATCGGACCGGTCGCAATGCGCTGATCGGTACCGCGATTGGCGTGGCTGCGGGCCTGCTCACCGGCGACAGCGCTACCGAACGTCGTCAGCATGCAATGATCGGTGCCGGTATCGGTGCGTTGAGCGGCGCGGCAATCGGCCAGTACCAGGATCGTCAGGAACGCGCGTTGCGCGAGCGCACCGCCAACACCGGTATCGAAGTGCAGCGCCAGGGCGACAACATCAGCCTGAACCTGCCGGACGGCATCACCTTCGACTTCGGCAAGTCTGCATTGAAGCCCGAGTTCTATACCGCGCTTAACGGCGTGGCCTCCACGCTGCGCGAGTACAACCAGACCATGGTGGAAGTGGTTGGGCATACCGATAGCGTCGGTAGCGATGCGGCGAATCAGCGCCTGTCCGAAGAGCGCGCCGGTGCAGTGGCGCAGTACCTGACCGCGCAGGGTGTGCAGCGCGAGCGCATGGAAACCATGGGCGCCGGCAAGCGTTATCCGATTGCCGACAACAACACCGATGCCGGCCGCGCAAAGAACCGTCGCGTTGAAATTCGCCTGATTCCGTTGCGTGCCGAAGGCCCTGCCAGCAATACCGATATGCGTTGAGTGTGATGCAGTGACGCGTGGCAAGTCGGATGACTCACCCGCGATGTGCTGATGTGCGGGAAAACAGGCCGCGAAAGCGGCCTGTTTTTTAGTGCTGCATGGTGTGTAGTCAAGAGCAGCTAAGAGCGGCTAACAAAACGATTGCGCAGCCGCCAGGCGGGCGCGGCCGTTGCAATGTGTCGAGCCTCCTCGGCTCGCTGACCTTGCATAGCCAAACCGGCTCGCCGATCTACGACTTCAAGATTCCTGCTTACAACATCTCCAAGAGCGCGTTGAATAGTTGGACGGTGCATCTTGCCTACGAATTGCGCGAGACCGCCATCAAGGTCAATGCCGTGCATCCGGGCTCCGTCAAAACCGACATGAACGGTGGTGGGGAACTCGAGGTGGAGCAGGGCGCCTACAGCAGCGTGCAAATGGCGCCGTTGGATGCCCACGGTTCCAATGGCAGCTTTACCCATCTGGGAGAGGGCGGCTTCAACTCTGGATCGCAACACCAACGGTTGTGACGTGGTCCAGGCGACCTGACCTGAGCACTTCACCGCCAAGTGGAGTTGCCCATGTCATCCAGCCGCCTTGACCTATCGGAACGATACCGTCTGCATGCGTTATATGAAACCGGGATGTCGATGCGCGCCATCGCCGATGTATTGGCGCGTGCGCCCAGCACGATCAGTCGTGAGCTGCGCCGCAATCAGCACGCTGCGCGGTACCAGCCCGATCACGCGCAGCGCATCAGCGCCCATCGGCGCACGCACGCCAGCCGGCGTCCACGCATCGACGCTGAGCGTATCGGCCAGATCGAGGTCCTGCTGAGGGAGGACGCCAGTCCCGAACAGATCGCCGGCCGCACCGGCTTGGCCAGTCACGCATGGATCTATCGGCACATCGACGCCGACCAGAAGCTTGGTGGTCAGCTGTTCATGCATCTACGCAAACGCCGCCGCAAGCGCCGTCGGCGTGGCGTGCGCGATGGCCGCGGGCAGCTGACGCATCGGCGCAGCTGGACACAGCGCCCAAGCGTGGTTGAGCAGCGAAGCCGCATCGGCGACTGGGAGCTGGAGACCATCAGGGCCTCGCACGGACGCGCCGTGGTGGTCAGCATGACCGAACGCTGCAGTGGCCTGCATCTGCTGGCTTATTCACCCGACGGCACCGCCGAGAACGTGCGCAACGCCATTGTCCAGCGACTGGGCGGCCTGCGCCATGCAGTTCACACCCTCACCGCCGACAACGGCAAGGAGTTCGCCGATCATCGGCTCATTGCCGCCTGCCTGCAGAGCGATTTCTATTTCGCAGATCCCTACTGCCCATGGCAGCGCGGCAGCAACGAGAATGCCAACGGATTGACACGCCAATACTTGCCACGGCAGACCGATGTCAGCACCATCACCGATGCGCACCTGCGATGGATCGAGCAGCGGCTCTACAATCGTCCGCGCAAGATACTTGGATTCAAAACGCCCCTCGAAGTCTTCTCCGAGGAGGTCCTCAAAAGCGTTGCGAATCAGAGTTGAATTCGCCATTGAAATAACCCATCACGATGCGCCGCGTTCTTTCGCATGCGGTGCGTGCGTCTCGCTATTTCCATCGCATGCCGCGCATGGGGAAGATGCCGGCGTCGTTGCCAGGCAGCGTTTGCAATGGCGACCGCCAGCCGTGGCATGCGCCGACACCGCGACGCCATGAAACGGCGCACTGTCGTTCGCATGATTCCGCGCAGCAGTCTCCACTGCTGCGCGGCTCTGTGCTGCGCCGATCTACCAGCGGTACGCCACCGACATCTGGTACTGCCGCCCGGCAATCGGCCGGCCCATGAAGAGACCACCGGTGGCCGCACCAGGCACGCGCACGTTGCCTTCGGTCAGGCCCAGCGTGTCGGTGACGTTGCTGCCGCTGGCGGTGACTTCCCAGTGTTCGCCCACATGCAGGTTGGCGCCCAGCTCCAGCATGTCGTACGAGGGCAGGCGCTGGCTGTTGGCCAGATCCGCGAAGCGCTCGCCGATGTACGAATAGGTGGCAAACACCTTGAGATCGCCGAACGGTAGCATCCAGTAATAGCTGGGCGTGATGCGGAACTGGCGCTTGGGCTGGCGCATCACCTGGTTGCCGGTGAACTCGCGATAGTTGCGGTATTTCGCATCCAGCCACACCCCGGTGCCAGCCAGTTCGAACCCGCCCAATGGCCGAATCGCGCCTTCGACTTCCAGGCCGCGTGCGCGCGAATCGCCGACCGCGGTGAAGTTCTGGCCATTGGCCAGAAATGCCTGGAATGGCGAATTTTTAAAGGTGTTGTAGAACGCGGTGAGATACAGGTCGTAGGCACTGGTGCCGGACTTCACGCCAAGCTCGTATTGATCCACGTCCTGCACGCGGTTCTGGCCATCGCGCAGGTTGTCGAAGCCGGGAAACTTCACCCCGGAGTTGACCCGCACAAACAGGCTGTTGTTCCGATCGAGCGTGAAGTTCACGCCGGCCGTCCACGAGAACGCTTCATCGTCTTGATCGATGCGCCGCGTGGTCGCAAGCGCCAGCGAGGTGGCGTTGTCGTATAGCGTGGCCGGGTTGCCATCCAGATCCACAGTGGCGGTGTCGTGCACATCGCCGGTGACGCTCTGGCACTCGTAGCGCGCGCCCAGGTCCAGGCGCAGACGCTCGCTCAGCTCCCACTCGTCGGCAACGAATGCGGCGATGTTTTCGCCGTTGTACTTGGCGCGCAGGTTGAAGAAGGCAGTGCTGGTGAAACCCTGGCGCGTGGGCTGCCGGCCATCGTCCAATGCCACATCGATGCGGCGTGCGTTGTTTTGCGCGGTCAGCAACAGGGTGTTGCCCAGGTACCAGGTGTCGGCAGAGGAATACTTGGCGTCATACGCACCTACGGTCAGCGTGTTGCCGGCAAACAACTCGCGGCTCAGGCGCAGATCGTTGGTCAAGGAATTCAGGCGTTTGTCCACCGACCACCAACCGGCTTCGAGCACCTGCTGATTCGCATCCACCGCGCCTCCTCCATTGGTGTAGCTGGCGCTACCGCTGCTGCCGTAGCCGGCGATGAAATCGCCCAGGCGTTGTGGCGCATCGCCGGTAAATAGCGCGTAGGTTGGCGCGCTGCCGTTCATCACGTTGAAGCGGTCGGCCACGGTCCAGCCGCCGCGCTCCCAGTTCCATTCGCCGCCGAACACGTCGATGTCGACGCCGCGGCCATCGGCCAGATCGCGTCGCAGCGTCTGGCCATTGGGACCGACGAGAAGATCCACAGTGCGGAAGTCGCGGCCGAGCAGGGTGCCGGTTTGCGCGTTCAAGCCGGGAAAGCTGGAAAGAGCGTTGCCGTTGTTGCGCGAGAGCAACGGAATCGCGGTGTAGAAGGCGTTGTTATCGTCGGTGTGGCGCGCATAGAGCGACAGCTCGCCGCTGTCCCAGCGCTTGCTCAAGGTGGCGCTGAACTGGCCGCCCTTGTCGGCGGAGAACTGCGGGTCGCGCACGCCGTCGGTGTCGCGAAAAAAACCGCCCACGCTGTAGTACCAGCCATTGCCCATCGGCCCGCTGTTGAACACATCGATGCGGCGCAATGCAGTGTTGCCGCCGGTCAGGCGCACGCTGCCTTCGGGTGCATCCTGGCCTTTTTTCTGGATGAAATTGACGGTCAAGCCAGGCTGGCCGTTGGAGAAGATGGGGCTGGAGCCACCACGCAGCACTTCCATGCGTTCGACCGTATCGTCGACGCGGAACAGCGTGGAATTCTCCAGGAACGACAAGGTCGGCGGCGGGAACAGCGGCGAGCCATCCAGTTGCATGGTCACGAACGGCGCATCGCCTTCGGAGGGCATGCCACGCACGAAGATGTTGGCGCCGGTGCCGCCACCGCTGGGCTCGGCCCACACGCCGGGCACGATCTTGAGCAGATCTGCGGTGCTCTGCGGCACCGCTTGTTGGATCTGCTCGGGGCTGGCCGTGGTGATCGAAAAACTGGCGTCGCGTTTGGCCAGGCCTTTGAAGCGCGCGGTACCACTGACGATGACCGCATCCAGCGTGGTGGCGTCCTGATTGCCCGATGCAGGCGTGACGGTCTGCGTGCGGCCATCCGGTGCCAGCAGCACGGCAGCGACGGCGAGCGAGAGGGCGTAGCAGGATGATGAAAAACGCATGCGCAAGGCTCCTTGTCTTAAATGCAAGAACGCCGCCAAGCCACGCGGTGGTGCGCAGGCATCGGCAGCGCGTGCACGCGCCCGCCCGCGCCATCGCGTCGCTTGCGCCCCCTGTCAGCGCAGTGCTCATGAAGTTTTAACCCTAGATGCACCACAGCCTGTTGTGCGACGCAGCAGCCGCGGTCTGCACTTTCATGATGACGGTACGACGATGTTTGCCTGGCTGTGGCGGCGATCACATCCTGTGCATCGGCTGACGCACGCAGCGACGAGCGGGTCTGCAGATCTCATGCAGCAGCGAGGAAGCACACGCTGCTATGCTCGCAACGCGCATGAAAAGGCCGCCCGAAGGCGGCCTCGCTTCCAGTCAGCGGGGAGAGAGTCCGCTGTCAGAAGAACAAGCGCACGCCGAACGAGGCGTTGCGGCCAGGCAGCATCACGTCATCCTTCAGGAAGAAGGTATGCACGCGTGCGTCCTGATTGGTCAGGTTGTTGCCGTCCAGAAACACTTCCCACGCAGTGCTGCCGCGATCCACGTGATACGCCAGATGCGCATCGACGAAGGTATAGCCGTCGGTCGGTGTTTCGTTCACTGCCACCTTGTCCTGCTTCATGGTGCGGGTGGCACCGAGCGATGCGCGCCACTGTTGGGCATTCCAGCGCAGCTGCGCGCCGAAACGCCCCGGTGCGATACGCGGCAGGTTGCCGCCATCGTTCAGACGCGCGCGCACAGTGTCGCCGAAGACGCGCAGGTCCCACGCGCCGTTATCGTTGTTGGCCAGATGAAAGGTGGCCTCGCCCTCGAAGCCGTGGAAGGTCGCATCGGCCTGCGTCCATTGGCGGATCGGCAGGAAGTCGTTGTCTTCTTCGTTGAACCACTGGCCGCCGGTGTCGACGATATAGATGAAGTCGTTGTAGCGGTTGTAGTACGCCGCCACCTTGGCATCCACCCATGCGTTCTGGAAATTCAATCCCAGCTCGGCCTGATTGGCTTTCTCGGTCTGCAGATCGGCGCCGCCGATTTCGAAGGTGAGCGTGGCGATGTGCGGGCCGTTGGCGAACAGTTCTTCTTCGGCAGGCGCACGTTCGGCGTGATCGAGATTTGCGGTCAGACGCCATTGTTCGTTGAAGCGGAAACCGCCGCTGGCCGAGAAACTGGTCGGGGTGAAATCGCGGTCTACGCCGATATCGGTCTGGTACTTGACCGTGTCCACGCGCGCACCGAATTCGGCGGTGACGCGCTCCCAATTGTTGCGTGCCACGGCGAATGCGCCGAGCGAGCGCGTATCGGTCTTGGGCACAAAGGATTCTTCACCGATCGCCTGGAAGGTGCTGTCGCTGCCCAGCAGGCCGAATGCGGTCTGCCAGCCGCCGCCAAACGTAAGCGAGGCTTTCACGCGGCCTTCGTTGGCCCGCTTGGTGAACACGGTGCCGACTTCGGCGCCTTCGAATTCGGTAAGTGCGTAATCGGTGTGGCCGACGCTGTAACGCAGCGCGCTGCCTTCGCCCCACGGATCGGTCAGCCCGCCCTTGAGGTCGTAGCGGTCCTGCTGCAGTTTCAGCGAAACACCGCGCTCGCCGATGGACGGGTCGCCCGGCTCGCCGGGGTTGCCGTAGTTGTCGCGGAAGCGCGACGCCGACAGGCCGACAAATCCCCAGTCGCCCGACAGCGACGCACCGATCGAGCCCACCTTGGAATCAACCCAACTATTGAGCTGACGGCCCTTCGGCGTGTCGTAGTCGTTCTGGTTGCGATACACGCCATCGGCATGGATCGACAGCCCGCTACCGTTGCCGGCGTCGACGCGGAACATGTCGGTGTTGCCGTCCTTGTTGCCGTCCTTGTCGTCGCCGTCGACGCGCACTTCGGCGCGCCCGCTGAAGCCGTCCACCGGCGTTTCAGCGATGCGCCCGTCGACCACGTTGACCACGCCGCCGCTGGCGCCGGAGCCGTACAGCAATGTCGACGGACCCTTCAGCACGTCGATCTGATTGGCCAGGAATGGCTCGATTGCCGGGGAATTGTCCTGGCTGACGGTGGACACGTCCTGGGTGGACAGGCCGTCGCGCAACACCGCCACGCGCGGGCCGTCCAGGCCGCGGATGATCGGCCTGCCGACGCCGGGGCCGAAGTTGGAACTCTGCACGCCGGGCAGGCTCGCTACGGTTTCGTCCAGGCTCGAACTGCGCACCTCGTCCAGACGTTCACCGGCCCGCACTTCCACCGGGCGGGCGGCTCAACTCACCGGCCGCAGCGCGCAGCGGGCTGGCGGTGACCACCACCTTGTCCAGATCCTTGATGTGCCGGCCGCTGGATGGGCTGGCAGCGTGGCGCGTGTCCGAGCTGGGCGGGGTCTGTGCATCTGCAACGACCGGAGCGTCCTCGGCCATGGCCAGGGCAGGGGTCAACAGACTGGTCAGCGCCAGCGAGAGCGACGGAACGAGGCATCGAAACGTGCAGGCATGATAGGCGGGACTCTGTAATTGTTACCGTGTATCAGTGGCAGGCGCAGCTTGCCTGCTGCGCCGGCGGCGAAGGCCTGCACGGCTGCGCGATGCAATGATGCAGGGCTGAAACAGTAAAACGTTATATTATTCCACATCGCCGCGAGCACCTGCTGGACCTCATGCCTCCACCGACCCTTCGTCATCTTCTCGACCGCTTCGGTGCGACCGGGTCGCTGCTGTGCGCCTTGCACTGCGCGGTATTGCCGCTGGTGCTGGCCCTGGCGCCCTCGTTGGGCCTGTCGTTCTGGCTGGGCGATGGGGTGGAACTGGCCATCGTGGTGTTCGTGACGCTGCTGGGCCTTTTCAGCCTGGTGCTCGGGTATCGCCGGCACAAAGCGCTGCATGCGCTGGCATTGCTGCTGCCCGGCCTGGCGCTGCTATGGGTCGGCCTGTTGTACGACCCGCTGCATCATTCGGTGGTGCCGCATGCGGTGGTGATGACGCTGGGCGGCGCCCTGGTCGGCATCGCGCACTTGGTCAATTTGCGCCTGAATCATGGGCATGTCCATGACGCCAGCTGCGCGCACTAAGAACCGCTGGCAAGGCGGCTGCGTAGCCTCCGGGCCAATGCGGATGGCAGCCGGAATCGGCCTCTGCCACTCGCACGTTCGGGTTGATCGGCGGCTTGCATGCTGCCCGATGCCAGTTCGCCACTGCGCGCACTGCGCCTGAGTCAGATCGCTCTGCAAGGTCAGTCGGGCGCTGCCTGGCTACGCTGGCCGGAGCCGCCGTGGTAGGCTTGCCGGCCTTGTGCGAGGGCGCTGCCGGTGAAACCTCGCCAGACCTGTGCCAGCACGGGAATTTGTATTCACATTCAGGAGTCGACGAAATGGGTAAGGGTGACCGTAAGACCGCCAAGGGCAAGCGCTACAACGCCAGCTACGGCAATTCGCGTTCGCACGCGGCGAGCAAGGTTGTCGTGGGTGCAGCTGCCCCGGTTGCCAAGAAGGGCGTGGTCAAGGCTCCGGTCAAGAAGGCCGTCGCCAAGAAGACCGTCGCCAAGGCCAGCTGATCCCGGCTCGCTTCGCGACACCAAAACGCGGCGCTTGCGCCGCGTTTTTTGTTTTGCAGACCGGTGATTTACGCTCCCGGCCGGCCCATCAATGTGCGCCCCATGTGTGCGCGATGCCGGCGGCGATACGCGCTAGAAGCGATCGATGACGCTGATGCCGAGGTCGCGCGTAGCGTCCATGCCAATCAGCACCGCAATGGCCTCGTCCAGGCACACCCTTCTGCCGATGAGCCGTTGTGGTGCGATCTTCCCGGCCTGGATCATCGCCAACATGGCATCGTACCGCCATGCCTGCATCCCGTGGCTGCCGTAGATCTCCAGTTCGTGGCCAATCACCTGCGCCATCGGGATCCTGGGCGTGGCGTGTTCGCCCAGCATCAGTCCCACCTGGACATGACGGCCGCGCCGTCGCAGGTTGCTGATGGAGTTGAAACAGGTCGTCGGGCTGCCGAGCGCATCGATGGAAACGTGCGCGCCTCCCTTGGTGATCTCGCGAATCGCCTCCACCGTGTTGGCCGCTTTCGACGCGTTGACCGTTGCGACCGCGCCGCATTCGACGGCGAACGCCAGCTTGTCGTCGAAGATGTCCACCGCAATCACCTGCGCCCCCAGTGCCGCTGCGATCATCACTGCCGAAAGCCCGACGCCGCCGCAGCCATGGACCACGACCCATTCGCCAGGGCCGGTTCTGGCCTGATCGACCACCGCCCGAAACGAGGTGGCAAACCGGCATCCCAGGCTTGCCGCCGTCGCATCGTCGATGCTCTCCGGCAGTCTGACCAGATTTGTCTCGGCAAAATCGATCGCGACATACTCGGCGAACGATCCCCATGCGGTGAAGCCGGGCTGGAACTGGTTCGAGCATACTTGCTGATTGCCGCCATGGCACTGCACACAGCGCCCGCACCCGGACACGAACGGCACGGTGACCCGGGTGCCGATCGCAAAGCCCGATATGCGTTTTCCCATGGCGACCACTTCGCCGGCGAACTCGTGTCCCGGCACGTGCGGCAATGCGATGTCCGGATCGTGCCCCATCCAGCCGTGCCAATCGCTGCGGCAGATGCCTGTGGCTGCCACTTTGATCACCACGCCGTCATCGCTTGGGGGCGGGTCGGGGAGCTGCAGAATTTCCGGGACCTGTTCAAAACGCTCGAAGTGCATTGCACGCATACATAACCTCGGGAAGCAGCACGATGAAGAGGGGATCTACTGCGCTGCACCACTGGCGAGCAGTGCGGCAGCCTATGTTCGTGGGGGAGCGTTGTCCTCGCCGCTGTTTCCGGCCAAGGTCTGGAGCCGCGACGTCGACGCGCGCTCTGCAGCGGGACCAGCAGGCGCCTGCACGGTCAACAACTGCTCTGCCAGGCCGCGGTAGATCGGCGTCTTGCAGACCAGCCCGGAGACTGCGCGCGCGATCAGTACGGTGGCCAGGATCGGCAGCAGCATCTGGCTGGTGTCGGTCAGTTCCAGCGAGATGATAGCCGAGGTCAGCGGCGCCTGGGTCACGCCGGTGAGATACGCGCACATGCCCAGCAGCACGAAGGTGCGCGGGTCCACGCTGGGCATCAGTACCGACAGGTTGTGACCGATGCCGGCACCCACTGCCAGCGCCGGTGAAAACAGACCGCCCGGAATGCCGGCCAGATACGAGACCAGATTGGCGATGAGTTTCATCATGCCGAACTCATGGCCGACGACCGCGTGCCCCTGCACCAGACTGCGCGCCTGCTCGTAGCCGGTGCCGAAGGCGCCTTGCCCGAACACCAGCGCAAGACCGACCAGGGCGAGGCCGCACAGCGCAGCCAGCAGCACCGGATGCCGCTGACGTAGCGCGCCCAACCAGCGTGGTTTGCCGCCGACGCTGGCCAGCACCAGCCGCGCGAATACCCCACCGAGCAACCCGGCCACGCTGCCGCACAATGCGATTGCCAGCCATGCCTGGCCCAGCGGTAAGGCGACAGCTACCTTGCCGAAATAGGTGTAATTACCCAGCAGGCCCAACGACACCACGCCACCGACGATCACCGCGGTGAGCAAGGTGCCGGAGAAGCGGTGCTCGAAGCGCCCGCTCAGTTCTTCGATCGCAAACACCACGCCGGCTAGCGGTGTATTGAAGGCCGCTGCGATACCGGCAGCGCCACCGGCGAGCAGAAAGTGCGAGAGCTCGCGCGGTTCGCGAAAACCGAACCAGCGCCCGAACACATGCATCAGGCTGGCACCGACGTGCACGGTGGGCCCTTCGCGCCCCACCGATGCGCCGCCGAGCAGCGACAAGGTGGTCAGCGCGAGCTTGCCGACCGAGACGCGCAACGAGAGGTTGCTGTCGCGAAAGGCCGGGTCGGGGTGCTCCAGCGCGGCAATCACTTGCGGGATGCCGCTGCCGCGCGTTGGCCGCAGCGCACCGGAGGTGAGCCAGGCAAGCAGGGCGAAGATGCCCGGCGTCAGCAGAAATGCCCACCAGATCGAATGCGCTGTGATGCGTTGAAACAGATGGAAGGCCGCATCGCTGGCCTTGGCGAACACGATCGCCACCAGCGCCACTGCAATTGCGCCGCCCCATAGAGCAGCACGACGACGCCAGCCTTCGCTGGACAACAGCGGCCGCGAGCGACGCGGCGGGGGATTTGAACCAGACATCCCGCGATTGTCGCACTGCCTGGCGGCAGCCGTGTCTTCAACGCTCCACATGCCCGCGCTGTTGCCGGTATTTGCTATCTCGCGACGCCATGGAATGGCGTCTTCAAGTGTCTAGATCGCTGCCTACGCTGCGCGATCATGCCGGTTCGTCAGCGCTGCCGAAGGTGCCTGGCGCGTCTACTCTGGCCTGGCCGCCGGCGGCACGCGCAAGGCCGGCAGCAAGGTCGCCGGATTGCCATCGTTGGGTGCGGCCGGAATGCCCGGCAGCCGGGTCATGCGTGCATAGACATCCACGTTGTCCAAGCCCGGCAGTGTCTTGCCCTGCGCCAGGTCCGGGCCTTGTGCCAGGACTACCGCGCGCATCGACGGCAACCCCGGATCGAAGCCATGCGAGCCGCGCGTGTCTTCCTGCGCGCGTTTGGCGAGCTTGTTCGGAAACAGCGCATCCCAGCCTTCATGCATCGGGCACACGACCGGCGGAATCCGCGGGTGGCGGCCGTAATGCCGGCGCGCTGGCAGCTCTGCCTTGCGCCAGCGGTCGCAGTGCGCGTGCGCGCCAGGCAGGCTGGCCTCGGCAGCGGCCTGTTGCCCGGGCAGTGGCTCCAAACCGATCACCTGGCCATCGATGATTGCGGTGGCGATCTGCGGCGGCGCGATGTCTTCCACGCTGATCGCATGCCCGGGCGCAACCTCGGCCCTGCCATGGTCGGAGACCACGATGATGTTGATGCGCGCAGGCGTGCCATCGCGTTGCATGCCTGTCAGTAGCCGGCCGATGGCCGCATCCACCGCGCGCACGGCGTCGGCGTATTCGCGCGATTCCAGGCCGTGGTCCTGGCCGGCTTCGTCCACGCGTTCGAAGTACAGCGTGACCAGGCGATTGCGCTGGGTACCGTCGGTTTTCAGCCAGCCCCGCACCGCGTCCACGCGCGTGTCCAGGCGCATGCCTTTTTGGTAATGGCGCCACTGCGACGGGCGTACGCCCTTGATCGCCGCCTCGCCGCCTGGCTGCCTGGCCAGGACCAGGTTGCCGCATGCTGGCCGGTATTTTCCACGCCCACCCACACCGGTTCGCCGCCCCACCAGCGCGCATCGCCCACCGCCTCGGAGGTGCGCAACCAGAAACCCCCAAGCGTCGGGTCGCGCATGCTGTTGTGCACGATGCCGTGGTGATCCGGGCGCAGGGCGGTGACCAGGGTGTAGTGATTGGGAAACGTCAGCGATGGATACGAGGGCGTCATCCAGCGCGCACGCACGCCTTCATGCGCCAGTTGCGACAGGTTCGGCGCGATGCCGCGATCGACCATGTCCGCGCGCAGGCCGTCGATGGAGAACAACAATAAGGTGTGCGGTGTGCTGGCCGATGCGGTGTTCGCCGCTGCAGTTGGCAACTGCGTGGGCGCGCTGCGCGAAGAAGGCGGGCTGCTACAGGCCGCAAGCAGGGCAAGCGCCGCTACGGCAACTCCAAAACGTCGGTCGATCATGGCGTGAGTTTACGGCGCAGCGATGACGCCGCTAGTGTGATGTCCCGCATGTGACTTTCCATTCTTTGCGTGGTCCAAGCAGTATTCTTGGCACTGTGGAGACGCATTGATGGGAAGGTCTGCAACACGAGCGGACGTGGGATTTCGCTTGATCGCTGCGGTCGCTCATGCTGCAAATCAATGACTTGCGAGTTATGGAGACTGCCCCAGCTACTGATCGGAAGTTAGCGAACCAGTTGTTCACAGGTTCCCTCAGTCAGCCAGTGCGTAGTGCGGATGCAGGGGCGAACAGATCGTCGGCGCGCGCACCACCACGCGGCGACCAGCCTTCCAGCTGCAACAACGCCTGCTTGGTCGGCAGCCCGCCGCCGAAGCCGGTCAATGCGCCATTGGCGCCGATCACGCGATGGCAGGGCAGCACGATCGGCAGCGGATTGCGCCCGTTGGCCGCACCCACTGCGCGGTTCGCGGTCGGCTTGCCGACCGCCTGCGCAAGTTGCGCATAGCTCCAGGTCTGCCCGAACGGAATCTGCGCCAGCGTGCGCCAGACGCTGAGCTGAAACGGTGTGCCGATCGGCGCCAGCGGCAGATCGAAACTGCCTCGCCCGCCATGCAGGTAATCGAGCAACTGTTCGCGTGCTGCGCGCACCAGCGGCGCATCAGGATCGTGCAACCAGCGCGCACGGCCGATGGCGTCGTAGCGGTTCTGCGCGAACAGGATGTGGTGCACGCCGGTGTCGTCGGCGGCCACGCTGAGCGCGCCGATCGGCGAGGGAAAGGTGTCGTAGTGCAATGTGCTCATGCGCGGGTGTCCTTACGGTCGTTGGCCAGATGCCACAGGTGCAGCACGGCGAAGGCGCGCCACGGTCGCCACGCTTGCGAACGTGCATCGGTGGCGCGCGCGCTCAGGCGCTCGGGGGCGCCGAGCACCTGCTGCAGGATCAAATCGCCAGCCGGAAACGCATCGGGATGCGACAACGCACGCATGGCCAGGTAATGCGCGGTCCACGGCCCGATTCCGGGTAGCGCGGTGCAGGCGGCGAGGAAGTCGGGCAGACGCTGCCCGGCACCGCAGTGCAGCTGGCCTTGTGCGCAAGCCGATGCCAGCGCACGCAGCGTGGCGGCGCCCGCACGCGGTAGCCCGAGTTGTTCCAGTGGCGCGTCGGCCAGCTGGTCGGGCGTGGGGAAACTGCGATCCAGTCCAGGTGGCATGTCGGTATGATGGCCGCCATGAGGGTCCACCAGCCGCGCCGCCAAGGTCGCCGCGCCGGCGGCACTGATCTGCTGGCCCAGCACCGCACGTACCGCCACCTCGAAGCCGTCCCAACCACCGGGCACGCGCAGGCCTGGTCGGCGTGCGATTGCCTCGGCCAGCAGTGGGTCGGGCGCAAGCGTCGCGGGCACGGCTTGCAAGTCCGCATCCAGATCGAACAGCCGTCGCACGCGCCGCCCGCTCTGCGGAATCTGGCGTGGGTCGGTCGCCCCGATGCGCAGCAGGAGTTCCGCGCGCTGCGGCGCCGCGCTGACGCCGATCACGCTGGCCTTGCCCGGCGGGCCGGTCACGCGACGGTCGCCGCTGGCATCGACCTGCTCGATCCCCGGGATCGCACGGCGCTGCAAGAAGGCCAGCATCGCCGGCAGATCCAGTGGCGGGCGATAGCCCAGGCGCAGTGTGAGCTCGCCGCCCGGCACCTCGGCACGCTGCTTGCGCAGTGCAGAAGGCGGCATGCCGCAGCCCTGCAGGAAGGCCGCATTGAACCGCCGCAAGCTGTTGAAGCCTGCTGCGAGCGCCACCTCGGTGACCGGCAGTGCGGTTTCGGTGAGTAATTGCTTGGCCAGCAGCAGCCGATGCGTCCCGTGCACCTGGATCGGCGTGGCACCCAACTGTTGCACGAATTGCTGCTGCAGCTGGCGCGCGCTCAAGCCCACCGCATCGGACAGCGTCTGCACCGGCTGCTCCTGCAGCGCGCCGTCGGCAATCATCGCCAGTGCGCGCTGCACGCTTTCTTCGCCCAGATGCTGCTGCGCCTGCGGCGACAGCTCCGGCCGGCAGCGCAGACACGGGCGGTATCCGGCCGCGCTGGCCGCCGCGGCAGTGGGGTAGTCGCTGACATTGGCCGGCTTCGGCGGCGGTGCCGGACACACCGGGCGGCAATAGATGCCGGTGCTGCGCACGGCGGTCAAAAACAACCCGTCGAAACGTGCATCGCGCGCCAGGCGGGCACGGTCGCATTGGGTTCGGTCGGGCGTCGCGATCTGCATGGCGCCAGTCTATGCGCTTGCCCGCGCACCGGCTGGCCGTTTTCGGACAGGGGTGCGGCGGGCCTGCGCGTCATGGCCGGGTCAACCCATCCGCCCATTCAGCCATGGACTGCGGGCGATCTCCGTCGTGGTCCGTGCCCCCCATCGTGTTGAAATCGGTTTGCCTCTCACTTGCCTGCGTGCTGGTGCTAGCCGCTTGCGATCGTTCGGCGATCTCCGCCGATGCAGCGGTTGCGCAGCAGAGTGGTGCAGGGCAGGCGGGTGATGGCGACCATATGGTGTCGGTGGATACGCCCGACCCCATACCGCGCCCGCGTGCGCAGTCCGGCAAGGCGGGATGGCCGCAGGCGGAGTTGGAATCGGGCCAGGCCTGGATCAGCTGCGCGACCGATGACAGCCGCGAGGCCGGCGACGGCACACTGCTGCCGGCATTGGACCGGGCCAGCGTGGAAGCGGCGCTGGCGCCATGCCGCGAGACCGGGCTGGTGCGGGTGCGTGACGCCGGCAAGATCAACGCCGGGTTTGCGGCGCTGGTCTGGCGCCTGGCCTCGGTGGCCGAGCAATGGAAGTTGCCGCATCGCTTCCTGGATCTGGATTCCAGCGGCGGTCAGGTGGAGGCGGCGATCCGCGCCGGCGACACCATCGGTGCATCCACCTGGACCATCTGGATGCGCGAAGGCTCGATCTCCCATAGCGCGTGTGTGTTCGTGCTGGCGGCTGGCGACAACCGTCTGGTCGCCGGCAAGGTCGGCATCCACCGCATGATGCGGATCAGCTCCAAGGCCACCTCGCGCGCCGAGTTCAATCGCCAATTGCGCGAGGTCTATGGCAACGCCAAGGATTATCTGGAGCGCAACGGCGTGGTAGTGGCGGTGGCCGACCTGATGCTGACGGTGCCCAACCGCAGCCTGCGCCTGCGCACGATGGAAGAACTGCGCGAATACGGCCTGGATGGCACCAACGCGGTGCAGGACGATCTGGAACGCATCCGCCAGATGCGCACGTGCGGCGCAAGGACGCGTTTTGGTCGCCTTCGATCAGAAGTGCAAGGGTGAGGGTGCGGACTTGGACGCAGTCAGTGCCTGCGGGTTGGCGTTGAAGCAGCGTTTCGGCTTTCCGGATGCGACCTGCCCGGAAGAAAGTCCGCTGGCCGAAACCGATGCGGCTGCCCTGCCGCCGGCCAGCCCGACGGTCGAAACGCAGCCTGGTGAGGCGGAGAACGGCCAGGCGCAAACTGGCCAGGCGCACGGCGACCAAGCGCAGACCGGCGAGGCCCAGAACGCTGCCGCAGGCACTGGTGCGCCCGCTACCGCGCCAGCGCAGGATGCCGCCCAGGCCGACCCGCCGTCGGCGACCCACCCTGAAGGCTGAATGCAGTGACGGGCTTCACGCGTATCGCACTGCACGCTGCCTATCGTCGCTGCATCACAACCGAGCCGGTGGGGGCGTATGCGAGGCAAGACCAAGGGGGTGTTACTGGCCTATCTACCGTCGGCCCTGTTGGTGCTGGTCGGCTTCGGTGTCGCCGAGGTGCTGCGTCTGGCCGCTGCCGCCATGCATGAACAATGGCCAGCAACGGTGGCAACGTGGCTGAGTCTGGTAGCGCTGATTGCCGCGATTGCGCGTGGCTTCTGGGTCAGTTGGCGCCTGTGGCGGCCGCGTGGTGTGGCGGCCGTGCCGCCGGCTCCCGGAGGCGAGGTCTAAATTCGATGAGGGCGCGGCGGTGTGGTTGCCGACGGTGGCGTGGCCTTCCTCGGGATCGGCGCGAGGTGCTTCCACTACATTGCCACGCGTGCGTCCGCATCCAATTGACGCTGCCATCCGCAGCGTCTGGGCGACTCCAAAAAAAGACGAAAGCGGCCGCGGCCAGATTTGGTGACCGCCAATGCGTGTCGCTGTCGCCGGGGTTCCATGCTCGCCGCTTGTACTGTCGATGAGCACATCGTTCACCAGCTCCTCGTCACCGCTCGCCATGGTTTGCCTTCCGCGCCATCCCGCCCTGCACGCGGGACTTGTGTTGCGCAGGGCGCACCCTAGACTGCGCTACGTACCGCAAGGTGTGCAGTGCCTCTCCTTTCCACCCGATCCTGACAAGGTCCTCGTCCCATGCCTCGTTCTCGTCTGGTTATCGCGTTGGCACTGGCTCCAGTGCTGGCGTTCGCTCAACAGCCGCAGGCCGCCAGTCGCACCGCTAGCCCGGCGGCGCGGCCGGCACCTGCGGCGCCCGCAGGCCAGCCGGCGCTCACCCCCGCGCAGCAAGCGCAGCTGACCAAGCAGAACACCGAAATGACCCAGGCGGCCCTGCGCGTGGCGCAGATGGTGGACGGCAACCAGGTCGCTTCCTTGTGGGATGGCGCGTCCAAAGTGGCCAAGACCGCCGTCAAGCGCGATGTCTTCGTCAGCCAGATCGGCACCGAACGCGCGCGGCTGGGTGCGGTGGTCGGACGCGGGCAGGGCTCGGTGACGCGGGTCAAGTACGGCCCCGGCGCGCAGGTGCCCGAAGGCCTGTATGTCAACGTCAGCTTCCCGACCCGCTTTGCCAAGGCGCAGCAGCCGGTGCGCGAGTTGGTGTCGTTCCGTCTGGACGAAGACAAGACCTGGCGGTTGGCCGGTTACAGCCTGCGCCCGGCGGTGAAGTGATGGTTCCATCGGCCGGGAGAAACGTATGCAACTGACGATCGAACTGCAGATGCTGGGCTGGGCGATGGTGCTGGGGTTGGTGCAATTGCTGGCTGCCTCGGCCAGCATGACCGCCCAGCGCGGCGCCAAGTGGAATGCCAGCGCACGCGATGGCGCGGCCAAGCCGCTTACCGGCGTGGCCGCGCGGTTGGACCGTGCGTTCGGCAACTATCTTGAAACCTTTCCGATCTTCGCTGCTGCCGTGCTGGCAGTGAACGTCGCGGGGCGCAGCAGTGCAGAAACAGCACTCGCCGTGCAGCTCTACCTATGGGCGCGCGTGGCCTATGTGCCGGTGTATGCCGCGGGGATTCCGTACCTGCGTAGCGCCATCTGGGTGGTGTCGTTCTGGGGCATCGTCAAACTGGTGCGCGCACTGCTGGGCATTTGATGCAGCAGTGCCGCCAGGCATGAGGCTCGACCCGACGCTTGCACCCGCGCCAGGATTGCATCGATTGCCGCCTGCGTCTTGTCGGTAAGCAGGCCCTCTTCCAGAATTCGGAATCGCCCACAGCGCAACCGGCCTTGGTCACATCGGCACGCCGGTCGCCGCGCCACGCATCCCGTTCGTGCAAGGCCAGCATCGTGCATCCGCCTCGCTCGGCATGGCCGCCGCGGATGGAGTGCTCCAGCCAGAACGGCGTGTCCGAATCGATGGCGATCGAAAAAATGGAGACGTCGTGGGTTGGATCGTCGGCCGAAGGTGCGTTGTTGCGCTGACTGATCTCCACCACCTTCATGCGTCAGGCTCGGCATCCGGGTCCAGTGCCAGCACGCGAATTTCCACATCGTCCAACTGCACCAGCTGACCGGGGCGGATCTTGGCGGTCTTGCGCAGCTCCTGTACGCCGTCGACGCTGACCGCGCCGCTGGCGACGATCGCCTTGCCCTGGCCGCCACTGTCGGCAATGCCGGCCAGTTTGAGCAACTGGTTGAGTGCGATGTAGTCGCCGTCCAGGTCGAATTCCAGGGATTGCATGGTGTGCTCGGTCGCAGTGAGGCAGGGATTATCCGCCTACTCGCGCTGGAAACGCGCGATCTGTTCCAGCAGGGATTCGGTACGCGCGACGCTGCGGCCGGCATGTGCGGCATCGAGGCGTTCCAGCCAGGGGGGGGGGGCACTGCGCTGCAGGCGCCGATAACCTAACCAGGTGCCGATGCCGCCAAGCACGCCGACCAGCACGTTGCACAGCATCCAGGCGGTCGGCAACGACTGGCCGGTGAAGGCCCGCCACGCAGCGTCTGCCACCGCTACCCACAGTACCCAGAACGCTACGCCCAGCCACGGCGCCACGCGCGTGCGCCAGCGCCGCAGCTGTGCAAGCGCGCGCTGTGTCTGTAACAGGGGCCTGGCGAAATCCAGTTGCGACAACAGCCACAGTTGACGGACCGCCGAAGCTGCCAGCGCAACACTCCAGACTTGCAGCAGCACTCCGCCGACGACGGCTGCCGCCTGATCGGCAAACGGGAGCCAGCTGTGGGCGATGACGCCGCTCAGCGCGATGGCGCACAGCAGTTGCGCCGATTGGCTCAGCCACAACGGGCGCAGTTGCGCACGTGCTGCGTGGCTGCGCATATCACCCAGCAGTTGGCTGGTGAGTGCAGTTTGTTGGTCCAGCCGTTGTTCCAGCGAACGCCAGGCCAGGGCGATGTCATCCAGTTCCATGTCTTGCTCCGGTTGCGGATCGGTGTGGGTCAACGTTCGCCGCGCATACGGGTTTTCAGGCGGCTGAGTTTTGTGGCGACATTGGTTTCGCTGATGCCGAGCACTTCGCCGATTTCGCGGTAGCTGTGCTTGTCCAGATAGAGCAACAGCAGCGCGCGTTCCAGCGGCGGTTGGTGTGCGATGAAGGCATATAGCGCGGCCACCTGTTGCGCGCGGACAGGGTTGTGCGCCTGTGGATCTGCGATGCGCTCCATCCCGCATCCAGCGCGATCGGCTCGCCGGCCGCGTAGATCGCTGATCGCCACGTTCAGGGCGATGCGATACATCCAGGTGGAAAACGCCGACCCGGGTCGTAGCCGGGAAATGCCCGCCACAGGTGCGTGGCGATTTCCTGCGCCAGTTCGTCGCGGTCGTGGCAGTAGCTGGCGGCCACCTTCAGCACGATGCCGCGGTGTTGCTACAGCAGGCTGCTGAAGTGGGTCTGCAGGTCTGTGTCCAGGGGCATGCCTCCGGCCGGGCAGGTAAGGGGGATTGGCATGCAGGATGATTCGCGCGAACGCGCAATTCCTCACAACCTGAATGGTCTGTAACGAAAATTTCGACAGCAGGGGGGCTGAGAAGGCACACTATCCGGCTTTGCGCCTGCCGGCTTCGTGCGGCGCCTCCGGAGTTACCCATGACCCAAGAATCTTCCGCGCCGCTGCTGTTTGCAGACCTCGGCCTCTCAGGCGCTGTGATGAGGGCCGTTGCCAATGTCGGCTACGAGTCGCCGTCGCCGATCCAGGCTGCCACCATTCCCGCGTTGCTCGCCGGCCGTGACGTCCTCGGCCAGGCCCAGACCGGCACCGGCAAGACCGCCGCGTTCGCGCTGCCGGTGCTGTCCAACGCCGATCTCAACCAGGTCAAGCCGCAGGCATTGGTGCTGGCCCCGACCCGCGAACTGGCCATCCAGGTCGCCGAGGCGTTCCAGAAGTATGCCGAAGCCATTCCGGGCTTCCGCGTGCTGCCGGTGTACGGCGGCCAGCCGTATGCCCAGCAACTGAGTGCGCTCAAGCGCGGCGTGCATGTCGTGGTCGGTACCCCCGGCCGCGTGATCGATCACCTGGACCGCGGTACGCTGGATCTGTCCCAGCTCAAGACGCTGGTGCTGGACGAAGCCGACGAAATGCTGCGCATGGGCTTTATCGACGACGTCGAAGCGGTACTGAAAAAGTTGCCGGAAAAGCGTCAGGTGGCATTGTTCTCGGCCACCATGCCGCCGGCCATCCGTCGCATCGCGCAGACCTATCTGAAGGATCCGGCCGAAGTCATCATCGCGGCCAAGACCACCACTTCGGCCAACATCCGCCAACGCTACTGGTGGGTGAGCGGGCTGCATAAGCTGGATGCGCTGACCCGCATTCTCGAGGTCGAGCCGTTCGACGGCATGATCATCTTCGCACGCACCAAGGCCGGCACCGAAGAGCTGGCGCAGAAGCTGCAGGCGCGCGGTCTGGCCGCGGCCGCCATCAATGGCGACATGCAGCAGGCGGCGCGCGAGAAGACCATTGCCCAGCTCAAGGACGGCAAGCTGGACATCCTGGTCGCCACCGACGTGGCCGCACGCGGCCTGGACGTGGAGCGCATCAGCCACGTGCTGAACTACGACATTCCGTACGACACCGAAAGCTATGTGCATCGCATCGGCCGCACCGGCCGTGCCGGACGCACGGGCGACGCGATCCTGTTCGTGACGCTGCGCGAAAAGGGGATGCTGCGCTCGATCGAACGCGCCACCCGTCAGCCGATCGAAGAGATGCAGCTGCCGAGCGTGGATGCGGTCAACGACACGCGCGTGGCGCGTTTCATGACCCGTATCACCGAGACCCTGGCCGGCGGCCAGATCGACATGTACCGCGATCTGCTGCAGCGCTATGAGGCCGAAAACAACGTGCCGGCGATCGATATCGCCGCCGCGATGGCCAAGCTGCTGCAGGGCGATGCGCCGTTCCTGCTGACTCCGCCGGTGCGTGGCGCACGCGAAGACGCCGCGCCGCGCGAGCGTCATCAGCGTGCCGATCGTGGCGACCGCCCGCGCTTCGAGCCGAAGTTCGAGCGCGGCCCGCGGGCCGACGGTGAGCGCGCCCCACGTCCGCCGCGTGGCGACGATGCCGGCGGCGAGCGTCCGCGTCGCGATCCGGTCGCCCCGCGTGGGGAGCCGGAATTGGGCATGGAGAGCTATCGCATCGAAGTGGGCCACAGCCATGGCGTGAAGCCGGCCAACATCGTCGGCGCGATCGCCAACGAAGCCGGGCTGGAAAGCCGCTATATCGGCCGGATCGACATTCAGGACGATTATTCGATCCTGGATCTGCCGGCCGACATGCCGCGCGAACTGCTCACCCACCTGAAGAAAGTCTGGGTGTCCGGTCAGCAGCTCAACATGCGCAAGCTGGAAGAGGGCGAGGCAGCCGCGTCGCCGGCCAAGCCGCGCTTCCCGCGTGGCGGCAAGCCGTCCGGTCGTTCGAACGGCCCGGTCCGTCCGATGGACCGCGCTGGCGCACCGCACCGCAAGGGCCCGCCGAAGCCGCGCGGCGAGTAAGCGTGGCCGGCACCGCCTGCGGGGTCACCCTGCAGGCGGTGTGGTTGCCTAGTATCGCTATGCGTAAATTCGCATAGCGAGCGTGTGACGCGTTACGGTGCCTCACTGCGCCGGCGATCAGGCTGGCCTGGTTAGCGTTGCTAACCCGATGTGCATCACGCCAAGCGGGTATTGCCATACAGACTGGGCCGTTGCGGCCGTTACTGTCTTCGGGCGCCCACTGGGCGCCTGAGTCGCACTGGGGCGGCGAAGGACGGACGGCGATGGCGCAGGCAAACGGCGGTGGACAGATCATGCAACTGGTGCGTGGCTGGCTGACGCTTCCTCTAGCGCTCTTGATCGGTATTGCCGTCTGCATGGCGGTGGTCTCGGCGCTGCTGATCGAAATTCAATCCGGCGCCACCGCCTGGATCGTTGGCCAGAGCCATTGGTCCAACGCCCAGCAGGAATCGGTGTACTGGATGGAGCGCTACCTGGGCAGCGGCAATACAGCCGATCTGCAATCCGCTTGCCGCGTGCTGGAAGTGCCGCTGGGCGATCGTGCGGCGCGCGTGGCGATCGAACAACCGGTGATCGATTGGGACGCGGTCTACGCTGGTCTCGGCGCTGGTCGCAATGCCCGTGAGGACATGCCGCATATGGTGCGGCTGTATCGTTATGGGCAGCAGTTTCCGTATCTCGGCGACGCCATCGCGCTGTGGAAGCGCACTGACGGCGACGTCCTGCAACTGAGTGCCTTGGCCGATCGTGCCGCCTCGGTACAGGCCGCCACCCGGCCAGACCCGCGCGCATTGCAGGCACTGCGCGATGAGCTGCATGTGCTGGATGGCCGCATGCGCCGCGATGCTTCCCAATTCCTGGGCTATCTGACCCGCTGCGCGCGGCTGCTGCACGATGTGATGGTGGTCTGCAGCCTGGTCACCTTGCTGCTGGTGCTGATCACCTGCGTGCTGGCCATGCGGCGCATCCGCGATTACCTGCTGTCGCACGAAGGCCGCTTCCGCACCGCGTTTCAGCAGGCGGCGCTGGGCATGGTCAAGTTCGATCTGCGCGGCAACGTGCTCGATGCGAACGCGTCGATGGCCAACATCCTGCTGTACCGGCCGGAAGAGCTGCAGGCCTGCACGCTGGCCGAGGTGATGCACCCGGAAGACATCAAGCTGGACAGCCGCGGCATGCTCGATTGGCCCAAGCTGCTGCAGTCCGGCGAGAAGCGCTTCGTCCGCGCCGACGGTGGGGTGATGTGGGGCCGCTGGAGCGCATCGCTGGTGGAGCCGGGGCCGGAAGAGCCGACCCTGGTGCTGGCGGTGATCGAAGATGTGTCGCATGCGCACGACCTGGCCGACCAAGTGGCCTTCCATGCGTGCCACGATGCGCTGACGGGGCTGATCAATCGGCATGAAATCGAGCGCCGGCTGCAGCTCCTGATCGAACTGCCGCGATCGCCGCAGATGTGCCATGCGCTGTGCTTTGTCGACATGGACTATTTCAAGCTGGTCAACGACACCTTCGGGCATGCAGTCGGCGACAAGTTCCTGTGCCACTTTGCCGATGTGATCACCATGCAGTTGCGTCCCGGCGACTGGCTGGGGCGTCTGGGCGGCGATGAATTCGCCATCCTGTTGGCCAATACCGATTTGCCGCAGGCGCGCGCCTTGCTGGAGGGCATGCACGCCGTACTCGGGCAACCGTGGAGCCATCAGGGCGGGCGACCGCTGACGCCGAGCTGCAGTTTTGGTGTGGTGGAGATTCGCCAGTCCGCCAGTGACGTCAATAGCTTGATGACCGCTGCCGATCTGGCCTGTCATGCGGCCAAGGAAGAAGGGCGCAACCGCATTCGCTGCTTCAACGAAACCGATGTGGCGCTGGCGCAGCGCCGCCACGACGGTGGCTGGATCAGTGCGGTGCAACTGGCCATCGCCGAAGAACGCTTGCTGTTGTACGCGCAGAAAATCCAGGTGCTGAGCGACCCGGGGCGGCTGCAGTACGAGGTGCTGGTGCGTATGCGTGCCAGCGACGGGCGGGTGCTGAGTCCGGGTGAATTCCTGCCGGCCGTGGAGCGTTACGGCTTGGGGCGCATGGTCGATACCTATGTGCTGGAATCCTTGTGCGCGCAGCTGTCGGCCAACCCGATGCATCTGGCGATACTGGACCTGTGCCACGTCAATCTGTCTGCGCAATCGATCGCGCAACCGGATTTTCTCGACTTCGTCTGTGCCCTGTTCGAACGCTACCCGGCCCTGGTGCCGAAGCTGTGCATGGAGATCACCGAGACCGCGGTCATCGGCGACCTGGAACATGCGCAACGTTTCGTGCAGAGCGTGCGTGCGCGTGGCTGCCACGTGGCGCTGGACGATTTCGGCAGCGGCATGGCCTCGTTCGGTTATCTCAAGCAATTCACCGTGGACGTGTTGAAGATCGACTGCGGCTTCGTGCGCAACTACGCGCACGATGCGGTGGATCGTGCGGCGGTGCACTCGATCGCCCAGGTCGGGCTGGCGCTAGGCATTGAAGTGGTGGCCGAAGGTGTGGAATCGGAGGCCGACATCCCCGGGCTGCGCGACGCTGGCGTAGGCCAGGTGCAGGGCTTCAGTCTGCATCGTCCCTGTCCGCTGGAAGAGCTGCTGCACCCGCCGCAGCTGGTGCCCGTGTCTGGATAAGGCGTCTGAGCATGCGGCTGCACGCAGCATCAGACGGGCGCTGCGTGTACCCATCTGGCGAGTACCAACTGCCGATTGCCGATTGCCGATTGCCGATTGCCGGTCTGGGCAGCTGGCATGGCGCACGGCCTGCGCTAAATCGCCGATAATTGGCAGATGACGACGCGACTCAACAAATACATAGCCGAAACCGGCTTCTGCTCACGCCGCCAGGCCGATCGCTTGATCGGCGAACGGCGGGTGACCGTCAATGGCGTGCCCGCCGGCACCGGC
Source organism: Xanthomonas sp. JL1 (assembly GCF_038405005.1). Taxonomy (NCBI): domain Bacteria; kingdom Pseudomonadati; phylum Pseudomonadota; class Gammaproteobacteria; order Lysobacterales; family Lysobacteraceae; genus Xanthomonas; species Xanthomonas sp. JL1. The sequence continues at coordinate 41,090 of NZ_JBBYGR010000055.1, forward strand.
GCGGTGGTCGGCGAGGAAGACACCGTGCTGGTGGATGGCCAGCCGCTGCGCGTGCGCGAGGCCAAGAAGCTCGGTGGCCGCAAACATGTCTACATCGCGCTCAACAAGCCGGTGGGCATCACCTGCACCACCGAGAGTTCGGTCAAAGGCAATATCGTCGAATTCGTTGGCCACGAGCAGCGCATCTTCCCGATCGGCCGGCTCGACAAGGAGTCCGAAGGGCTGATCCTGATGACCAGCAACGGCAACATCGTCAACGAGATTCTGCGCGCGGAAAATCGCCACAAGAAGGAATATCTGGTGGCGGTCAACAAGCCGGTCACCGACGAATTCCTGCGTGGCATGGCGCGCGGCGTGCGTATCCACAACGAGACCACGCTGCCATGCCACACCGCGCGCATCGCCAAATTCGGCTTCCGCATCGTGCTGGAGCAGGGCTTGAATCGGCAGATCCGCCTGATGGCCGCCGAGTTTGGCTATCGGGTCACGCAACTGCGCCGCGTGCGCATCGACAACATCAAGCTGGCCGCGCTCAAGCCAGGGCAGTGGCGCAACCTCAGCGATGCGGAATTGCGCGGCCTGCTGCCGCAACGCACCGACTGGTAAACCCGGCAGACGCGCCGACCGCGCCGCCGCGTGTCTGTCGTCCGCCTGCTGATCACGCCGGCCTGGCAACGGCTCAAGACGAGCGCTGCAGCGCCCACGCCCCGCGCTAGAGCATCAGCCGCAGCGTGGCTTTTGAGACGTAACAGTTGCTGCGCGCGACGTGCGCTGTCGCATCACGTCGTGCAAGTCAGTCAACGATGTTTTTCGCTTCGGCCGTTCCCAGCAATTCCGGATGCACTACCTTGCGCCGACGCTCCAGCACCGGATGCAGGAATACTGCGCCAAGAATGATCGCCACGCCGAGATAGAACTGCAGGGTGAGTTCGCGTTGTTCGCCCAGCAGCGCGATCGCCAGCACGATGGCGTAGACCGGTTCGAGATTGGTCACCAGCTGCACCGAATAGGCGCTGAGATGGCGCAGTGCCACCAGCGCCAGCGCGAACGGCAGCAGGGTGCAGGCCAGTGACAGTGCCAGCAGCAAGACGCCATCGTGCAGGCTGGGCACGACCAGTAGATCGCCGTGCAACGCCGGCAGCAGCAGCGGCATCGCCGGCGCGAGCAGGGTCAAGGTGAGCGTGCCGGCGCCGAGTTCCAGCGCGGTGACGGTGAGCGGGTCGGCATGCGCCACCATGCGTTTGTTGAGCGAGCCGAATAACCCGACGAAGACTGCCGAGATCGCGCCGACCACCACGCCGGCCCGCATGCCCTCCGGCACCCCGCCAACGACGAGCGCCACGCCGGGCAACACGGCCAGCCCGAACAGCAGCTCGCGCGGGCGGAACGGGCGCTTGGTCACCCACGGCTCGATCACCGCCGTAAAGACCGGCGCCAGCGCGATGCAGGTCGCCGCTACCGACGCATTGGCCAGCTTGATTGCGTCGTAGAAGGTGAGCCAGTGCAGGGCAACCAGCGCGCCGATGCCGCAATAACCGAGCACCACACGCGTGGCCACAAGGCTAGCGCCACCACCACGATCAACATGCGCCACCACACCAGCGGCAATGCCTGCAGCGTGATCAGTTTGCCCAGGATCGCGGTGATGCCCCAAAGCAGCACGCAGAAATGGATTTGCAGTTGCGCCTTGCGCAGGTCGGTCGTGGGCATGCGCCATTGTCGCCGAAAACGCGTTGATCGGCGTTGCAAGGGCGGCGGATGCGGGGCGCAGCGGCGGGTTAAGGGAATGGCGAATGTGACTGCCGGGCAGTCATCGCGCGGCCGGTCGCCAGCCATCGCCCACCCGCATCGCGGCAAGTAGAGTCAACCAGCGATTTGGCACATCACGCCGCGATCGAGTGCTCCACCCCAGTGATCGCCACTGCACCCCAAACACAGCCGCATCATGCATCGCCGATTGCGCCGCATGCGCGGGGCCAAGAGCGGCCAAGCAGACGTAGCAAGCAATCGTCAGGCGGGCGTGGACGGCACACTCAAAACCGGTATGTGCGCGCAGTACATGCCGCATCGGGCACCGGGCGCACCGTCTGCCGGCTGCGCCATCGTGTTGCCAGCTGCTCTAACGTGTCGATAGCTCTTTCAACAACGCCATCGCTGCCGCAGGGTTGCGCTCCTTCGCCGCACTGATGAAAAACACGAAGACCTCGCGTGGCTGACGTGCTGGCGCTGCCGATGCATCCACATGCGGCAGATCGGCCGGGTCGTCGCCACCTCGCCAGGCCTGGATGCGCTCAGCCCAGCGCGCCAATGCCGGCGCCGGATATCCCGCATGCAGGCGCGCCTGGCTGCGCATCAAACGCGCATAGACAAAATCGGTGGACAGATCCGCGAACGAGGGATGCTCGTGCGAATCGGTGAATACCGTGGCCACACCGTGGCGGCGCACCAACGCCAGCAGCGGTGCATCCACCGCATCGCGGTCGCGAATCTCCAGCACATGGCGCAGCGCACGCGTGCCCGCACGCTTGGGCAGCAATGACAAAAACGCGTCCAGGTCGTCGGCCTGCAGCCGATGCCCTTGTTCGAACTGCCACACCAGCGGTCCCAGGGTGTCGCTGAGCTCCACAATGCCGCCGATGAAGTCTTCCACCGGCGCCTTGGTGCCGGCCAGCTTGCGTGCCTGGGTGATGCGGCGCGGCGCCTTGGCCGAGAAGACGAAGCCCGGCGGCACTTCATCGCGCCACGTTGCGTAGGTGGCCGGCTTCTGCGTGCCGTAGTAGGTGCCATTGATCTCGATGGCGGTGGCGTGGCGGTTTGCGTAGTCCAGCTCGCGGCGCTGTACCAGCCCTTCCGGCTAGAACATGCCCGCGCGCCACGGCGCATACACCCAGCCACCGATGCCGATATGGATGCCGTCGAGGGCGGGTGGGGCGGAAGCGAACAGATCGGTCATTGCGTGGATACTCGCTGGCGGGGGCGTGGGCCATGACAGGTTCTTCGGCAGGTGCAATGCGCCTCGTCCGATCATAGCCGCGGTGCCGATGGTGCGATGCGAATCCGGTGTCGCCGTGGGCGACCGTTGCGCGGTGCAAGGGTTGAGCCTGCATGGGCATCGTTGCGTGGCGGCGTCGCTATCGTTGTGGGAAGGCGAACGACGACAGCGCTGACATGGCGCATGGGCATTGCAGCCTGTCGGAGACGATCTGGGTAAGACGTCAACAGCGCAGTTGTCGGCAACCGCAGCGGCCGCGTCATGCGCGTCGATGCGCCAGAGCTGCGCATTCGCAGTGCGCGTTCTGGGCTGTCGCGCCGGGGGCTGTTCGCGTATGCGCCACTGAAAACGGCCAGCACGCAGCACACGACGCGCGGCGCGCCCACCGCAGCGGCAACCAAGAAACCGCAGGGCTACGTACTGCCCACATCCGCGCACCGCCGCTGCCTGGGTGCTTACGCGGCGCCTCACAGGTCGCCCGCACACCGCCGCGGCCGGCTACCATGCCAGCTCTGCCGCGCGAGACTGCCCCGATGACCTGGACCACGCCTGATCTGTGTGACCGCTACCCCGAGGTGACGATTGCCGAGCCGCCGTTTCGCCATTTCGGCGGGCGCACCGTGTTCTGCGGGCCGATGGTCACGGTGCGTTGTTTCGAAGATAACTCGCGGATGCGCGAGCTGGCCGCCACGCCGGGCGATGCCCGGGTGCTGGTGGTGGACGGCCAGGGCTCGCTGAAGCATGCGCTGCTGGGCGACCAGATCGCGGCCAACGCGGTGGCGAACGGCTGGGCCGGCGTGCTGATCCATGGCGGCGTGCGCGATGTCGAGATGCTTGCCTCGCTGCCGTTGGGGGTGCTGGCGCTGGCCGCCTGTCCGCGCCGCACCGAGCGACGCGATCTGGGCGATGTGGATGTGCCGGTGAGTTTTGCGGGCGTGCCCTTCGTTCCAGGCCATTGGCTGTATGCCGATGCCAATGGCGTGCTGGTGTCGCCGCAGCCGTTGTCGTTGGATGGCGCCAGCGGATCGATCTGACCGAAAACCTGAGGGCGATGCAGTGACCTTGAAGCGATGGCTGAGTGGGGGCGTGCTGATGGTGGCAAGCTTGGTGGCGACAACGCACGCGGCCGAACTTCCCGCCGGCATGCAGCAGTTCGACGTGCAGATGGAGCGTGTGCGCAAACAGTTCGATGTGCCAGGTATCGCGGTGGCCATCGTCAAGGACGGCCAGGTGGTGCTGGAGCGCGGCTACGGCGTGCGCGAGACAGGCAAGCCCGCGCCGGTGCAGGCCGACACCTTGTTTGCCATTGCATCCAACACCAAGGCCTTCACTGCCGCATCGCTGTCGATCCTGGCCGACGAAGGCAAGCTCTCGCTCGAGGACAAGGTCATCGACCATCTGCCGTGGTTTCGCATGTCCGACCCGTATGTGGGCGGCGAAATGCGCATCCGCGATCTGCTGGCGCACCGCAGCGGCCTGAGTCTGGGGGCGGGCGACCTGTTGTTCTGGCCCACCACCAGCTACACCACCGAAGAAGTCGTGCAGCGCCTGGCCAAGGTGCCGCTGAAGGGCGGTTTTCGCGACCGTTATGCGTACGACAACATCCTGTACGCGGTCGCGCAAAAGGTGATCGAGCAGGTCTCCGGACAGAGTTACGAGGCGTTTCTGCAGCAACGTATTTTCGCCCCGGTGGGCATGCGCGGCACGCGCTTCAACGCCGACCATCTGCAGGCTGGCGATCACGCTGCAGTGGGGCATGCCAAGTACGACTTCACCGAGTTGCGCACGGTGGCGCCGCTGACCTGGTCCAACAACTCCGGTGCCGGCGGCATTTATTCCAGTGCGCACGACATGGCGCTATGGATGAACGTGCAACTGGCCGGCGGCATCCTGCCCGATGGCAAACCCTTGTTCAGCGCCAAGCGTCAGCACGAGATGTGGTCGATGATCACGCCGATTCCGATCGGTGAGGTGCAGTTGCCCGAGTTTGCCGCGGCACGGCCGAACTTCGCCGGTTACGGCGAGGGCTGGAGCTTGAGCGATTACCGTGGCCATCGCATGGTGTGGCATACCGGTGGCTGGCCCGGCATGGTGTCGCGCCTCACGCTGCTGCCGGATCAGAAACTGGGCGTGGTGGTGTTGACCAACCAGGAAGTGGGCGCCGCATTCAACGCAGTGACCTTCCAGGTGCTGGATGCGTTCTTGCGGGTGCCGCCCACCGATTGGACGGCCGCTTACGCCAAACTGGTGGAAAAGGCCGACAGCGATGCCGATGCCAGCTGGAAGAAGCACCAGGACGCACGTGCGGCGCGGTCCACCCCGTCGTTGCCGCTGCGCAGTTACGCGGCCACCTACCGCGACCCGTGGTACGGCGATGTGGTGATTGTCCAGGACGGCAAGCGGCTGCGGCTGCAGTTCGCCAAGACCGCCCAACTCGTGGGCACGCTGGAGCATTGGCAGCACGACAGCTTCATCGTGCGCTGGGACGACCGCTCCTTGAATGCCGATGCCTTCGTCAATTTCTTGCTGACGCCGGATGGCGCGGTGCGCGAGATGCGCATGGAGCCGATTTCGCCGCTGACCGATTTCAGCTTCGATTTCCAGGATCTGGTGCTGACGCCGGTGCCGACCGAAACCGCTGCGGGCAAGTGATGCAGGCAGGTGCGCGTAGCCGCCGCGCTGCGTCTGGCGGGCCCAGGCGCGCGCTTGGGCCCGGATAGCCACCGGCAACTGCATGCTATCGAAGCGCGGCATGTCCGGTTACGATCTGCGCACTTTTCAGGGATGTTGCCGCACGCATGACCACTGCGCAGATGTCGGTGTATTTCTTTTTGCAGGCTGCCGCGATCTTGCTGGTGTGTCGGCTGGTCGGCATGCTGGCCAAGCGCCTCGGACAGCCGCAGGTGGTGGGCGAAATGATTGCCGGCGTGATGCTGGGGCCCTCGCTGTTCGGCTTGCTGGCACCTGGCGCGCAGGCGGCCTTGTTCCCCAAGCAGACCATGGACGTGCTGTACGTGTTCGCGCAGTTCGGCGTGGGCATGTACATGTTTCTGGTCGGTACCGATTTTCGCAGCGATCACTTTCGCGCGCGCTATCGCAGCGCGATGAGCGTGTCGCTGGCGGGCATCGCGGTGCCGTTCCTGCTGGCGTTTGCCATGTGCCCATGGTTGATCAACGTGGAAGGCCTGTTCTCGGAAAAGGCCAAGCTGATGGAAGCGTCGCTGTTCCTGGGCGCGGCGATCGCGATCACCGCCTTCCCGATGCTGGCACGCATCATCCACGAGCGCGGTCTGGCCACTAGCCCTTTGGGGACCTTGGCGTTGACCGCTGGTGCGTTCGACGATGCGTCTGCGTGGTGCATTTTGGCCGTGGTGCTGGCCAGCTTCGGCGGCAGTTGGGGCAGTGCCTACCTGGCCATCGGCGGCGGCATTGGGTATGCGGTTTTCATGATTTTCGTCGGCCGGCATCTGCTCAAGCGGCTGGCCGATCATGTGGTGCCCGGCCAGCCGCTGAGCAATAGTGTGTTGGCAGTGGTGCTGATCCTGTTCTGCGTCAGCGCCTGGGCGATGGACGCGATCGGTATCCACGCGGTCTTCGGTGGTTTCCTGCTCGGCGTCTGCCTGCCCAGAGGCGCATTGACCGAGAAGCTGCGCGAGATGCTGCAGCCGTTCGTCGTGGTCTTGCTGCTGCCGATGTTCTTCACCTATTCGGGCTTGAAAACCCAGCTCAGCGTGTTGCTGCAGCCGCAGATCATGCTGGCCGGCGTGGCGATCCTGGCCGCCTCGTTCATCGGCAAGGGCGTGGCCTGCTGGGCAGCGGCGCGTACGACCGGCGAGAACAACCGCGACGCGATGGCGATCGGCGCGCTGATGAATGCACGCGGGCTGATGGAGCTGATCATCATCAACATCGGCTTGCAGGCGGGTGTGATCGAACAAGGCCTGTTCTCGGTGCTGGTGCTGATGGCGATCCTGTCCACGTTGATGGCCACGCCGTTGTTCAACTGGATCATGCGTCGCCACGCCCACGTGAGCGACGCGGTGCCGAGCCTGCAATCGCGGTGATAGCGCGCAGTTGTCTGCTGTGGCCGGCAACTGCAGCGGCGTGCGCGTTTGGGGGGCGTCAACGCCCCAGCGGTAACCGCACGCCGGCCAGCAGGCCACCGCCGGGGCGGTTGCTGACGACCAGCCGGCCATCGTGCGCCTGGCAGATGGCCGAGGCGATCGCCAGGCCCAGGCCGCTGCCGCCGGAATGCCGTGCGCGCGAGCTGTCGGCGCGCCAGAAGCGGTCCAACAGATGCGGTAATTGCGCAGGCTCTACGCCCGGCCCACGGTCGCCCAAAGTGAGCTGCACGCTGGTGCCCTCGCGGTGCACCTCGATTTCCAGCAGCTTGCCGGCTGCGGCGTAGCGCAACGCGTTATCGATGAGGATCGACAACACCTGGCCCAGCCGGTGCCGGTCGGCACGCAAGCGCAGCGGGGGATGCATGGGGTAATGGATCGCCATCTGCGCCTGGCGCAGCGCCGGCCCCGCCCACTCGATGCGTTCGGCGACGAGCTCCCGCAGCTCGACACTTTCCGGCTCCAGCACCAATTGGCCGGCACGCGCCAGCGACACCAGGTGCAAATCCCCGATCAGGCGATTGATCTGCTCCAGCTGACGATGCACCAGCCGCAGTTGCTCGGGTTCGCGCGGGAAGACCTCATCCAGCATGCCTTGCACGCGTCCCATCGCGGCATTGAGCGGGGTGCGCAATTCATGCGCCAACATCGCGCTGGAGTCGCGTAATTCGCGCTCGTACTGCTGCAGCCTGCCGCTCATCGTATTGAAGTCGTCGGCCAGGGCGGTGAGCTCGTCCGGTGCGCCGCGCACCACGTGTGCGCGTGCGCCGAAATCGCCATCGCTGACCCGATGCGCCGCGAAAGCCACCTGCGAAAATTGCCGCGACAGCGGCCGCGACGCGAGCAGGCCGCAGAACAGGATGACCGGGACCGAGATGGTCATCATGGCGCCCAGCATCCACCAGTCCGGATTGGCCAGCCCGGGCAGGAAATTTTCAATGTCGTAATAGCGCTGGAACAGCTCCCACAGGCGGGCCTGGTTGGCCCTGGGCTGCGCGATCAGCTGGGAGATCTCGGCACGCGGCTCGGCGGGCACGTTGCTCAGAATCAGGCTGTAGCGAAGATTGAAATAGCACCACATGCCGAAGGCGATGACCATCATGGTCAGGACCGCCAGCGCGCTCATGCGCAGCCCCACCCACCACCACAGCGGGGCCTGGTTGCGCCACGCATGAAATCGCCGCAGCGCCTTCATTGAAAGCGGTATCCCACTGCGCGTACGGTGACCAGCACGCCGGTGATGCCATGCACTTCAAGTTTGCGGCGTAGGTTGTGGATGTGCGAATCCACCACCCGTTCCAAGGCATCGCTGTCGGGCAGGCAGGCGTCGAGCAGTTCGCTGCGCGTAAAGGCCTTGCATGGGGTCTTGAGCAACAGCGCGAGCAGATTGAATTCGGTCGGTGTCAGATCCAGCGCCACGCTGTCGCCGTTCTCGCCTTGCACGCTGGCGACCACCGCGGCCGGATCCACGCTCAGCCGGCCGTGCTGCAAGGGCTCGCCCGGCGCACGCACGGCCACACTTCGGCGCAGTACGGCATGTACGCGTGCCACCACTTCCTTTGGGCTGTACGGCTTGACGACATAATCGTCGGCCCCGTAGCGCAGGGCGCCGAGCTTCTCCGGTTCGTCGCCAATGGCGGTGACCATGATCACCGGCGTGTCGCTGGCACGGCGGATTGCCGACAGCACCTCGATGCCGCTGAGCTTGGGCAGCATCACATCCAGCAGCACCAGATCCGGTGCCCATTGCCGGTGCAGCTGGATGGCGCGTTCGCCATCGCCGGCCACCGCCACATCGAAGCCGTCGCGGCGTAGATAGGCCTCCAGAATGCTGGCGCTATCGGCGTCGTCTTCTACCAGCAGAACCTTTTTGCCTGTCATGGCGTGTTGCCCTGTCGTCTCGATCAAATCTGGATAATTCCCGAAAACAACCTGGACGCTGCGGGTCGAGGATGTCGGTCGAGATTGGCTCTGTGCTCCGACATCATGATTCCACAAATTATTCCGCATCGTTGGTCTTGCGTGTGCCTGGTTGCCGCCAGTGCGGTGCTGGCGGCTGGGTGCTCGCTCACGCCGGCCTACCAGCGCCCGGCGGTCAGCGTGCCGGCCACGTTCGGCAGTCCGCAGGCTGCATCCGCGCCGGCATCCGATCGGACCGACGCCAACGCGACGACCACCGTCGCTTTGAACGAACAAGCGCGCGCGTTCTTGCAGCGCTTCGCACCAGACCGCGACCTGCGGCCTCTGGTTGAACGTGCGTTGGCGCACAACGGCGATGTCCGCCGCGCTGCGTTGCAGGTAGAGCAGGCGCGTGCGCACTCCGGTATCGCGCAGGCGTCGCGACTGCCGGCGCTCGCCGTCGGCGCACAGCAGCTCCGGCAACATTTCGACAACCCGGCGCTGGATGCGCGGTACCAGCAGGACCTGGTGATTGCCAATGCCGGGATCGGCAATTTCGAAGTGGATTTCTTTGGCAAGCTGCAGGCGATGTCCGAGGCCGCACGCCAGCGTTACCTGGCCAGCACCTACGGCCGCGATGCCGCGCGTGGTGCCCTGATTGCTGAGGTGCTGCGTGCCTACACCGCCGAGCGCACCACTGCGCAGGCGCTGCAACAGCTGCAATCGCTCGATGCCGACAGCGCTGCGTTGCTTGCCATTGCCGAGCGGCACTATCAGGTGGGGCTGATTGCGCGCGACGAGCGCGATGCGCAGCGCCGTCAGGCCGATCAGGCCCATGTGGCGGCCTTGCAGGGCAACGACAATCACGCTGCGGCGGTGCGTGCGCTGCAGCTGCTGGTCGGCTACGACAGCACGCCGGTACCCGGCGATCTGCAGGGTCTGATCGCTGCTGATACGCCTGCCAGTGCCTGGCGCGCCCTGGATTCGTCGCTGTTGCTGCAACGCCCGGACATCCAGCAGGCCGAGCTGGAGTTGCGCGCGGCCAATGCCGATATCGGCGCGGCGCGTGCGGCGTTTTTTCCGTCGATCACCTTGAGCAGCAGCGTGGGCACTGCCAGCGACGGATTGAACGGTTTGTTTTCCGCAGGCCACGGCTTGTGGAGCTTCATGCCGCAACTGAATCTGCCGTTGTTCGATGGTGGCCGTAACCGCGCCAATCTGGAGTTGGCGCAGGTGCGCAAACGCGCCGATGTCGTCGCCTACGAGCAGGTAATCGAGTCTGCATTTCGTGAGGTCGCCAACGCGCTCGACGCGCACGCCACTTTGTCGCAGGCCGAGCCGCGCGCGCGCGCGCAGGTCGAACGCGAGCAACTGCGTCTTGCGCGAATGCACGCGCGCGTGGATGCCGGTCTGGAAGACCGCAGCGCGCTGCTGGCCGAGCGTACGCGCATCGCCCAGACCGAACTCGATTACCTGGACACCGCACGTCAGCGCGTGCTGAGCCGTATTGCGCTGTTTCAGGCGTTCTACGGCGTGCGCCTGCCCACCGCTTCCTGACTTCCGCCGGAGACTTCCGATGAATGCAACGTCCTTCAATCGCCTGCGTGGCACCCGTGCCGTTCGCACCAGCGTCCTCGCCTGCATGACCGCCATTCCGTGCATCGCGCATGCACAAACCGATCTGACCGGGAGCTCGCGCCTGCTGGGAGACCGGACTGAAATCACTGCGGGCGCCGCAGCAGTGGCCACGCCAGACTATGCCGGTGCCGAGCGCGCACGCGTGCAATTCAATCCGGTATTGGTGGTGCAACGTGGCGTGCTGTTCTTCGACACGGCGCGCGGCGCCGGCCTGCAATTCCAGAGCAACTCTGGCTTCTACATCTCGCAATCGCTGTATTACGACCTGGGCCGGCTGCAAAGCGACAGCAACTGGCGGCCGGGCTCGCGCCTGCTGGCGGGCATGGGCGATGTGCCTGGGTCGGTGACCGCACGCACGCTGGTGATGCAGCAGGTGACGCCCTACGTGAACGTCAATGCAGAGGCGGAATGCGCACTCAGGGATGCAGCGCGCCGCAACCGCTATCGCGCCGGTGTGGAGTTCACCCTGCTGCATCGCGCCAGCGACACGGTGACCCTGGATCTGGATGTGCATGGCGGCGACCACCGCTTCAATCAGGCCTCTTTCGGCGTCACCGACGCGCAAGCGGAGCGGACGCGTTTTGCGGCGTTCAACGCCGGATCCGGCGTCTACGCCGCCGCGGTCGGTGGCAGTTGGACGCATTCGGTGGGCGACCACTGGGCCACCACGCTGGGGGTCACCGGCACGCGCTACCTGGACAACGCCGAAGACAGCCCGCTGGTGGCACGCCGCGCGGTGGTCGGCGGCACCTTTGCACTGACCTACAGCCGCTGAGCGGCACAGACCGGGGGATCGAAGGATGACGATGTTTTATCGCGGCCTGGTGTGCGGCACGTTGCTGCTGGCACTAGCCGCCTGCAGCGGGCCGGACGCGCCCGCCACCGAGACGCCGCGCGCGGTGAAGCTGGAGCGCTTTGGCGCCGGCAGCGATAGCCCACTGCAGGTGCCGGCGCTGGTGCGCCAGGAACAACGCGCCGAGTTGGCGTTCGAAGGGGCGGGCCGTCTTTCTGCGGTATTGGTGGATGTGGGCGACCGCGTGACCCGCGGGCAGGTGCTGGCGCGCCTGGACGATGAACCGCTGCGGCTGCGCGAACAGCAGGCCGACGCACATGTGCGCGCGGCGCTGGCGCAGTCTGGCGAGCGGCAACTGCAACTGCGCCAACAACAGGCGATGTTCGATGACGGTGCCAGTTCTCATGCCACCTTGACTGCCGCGCGCGCAGCGGCCGATGCCGCCAGCGCGCAGTTGCAGGCGGCCAGGGCCGACCTGGCCATGGCCCGCCGTGGTACGCGTCTGGGCGAATTGCGCGCGCCGTTCGATGGCAGCGTGGTGGCACGCCTGCAACAGCCGCAGGCAGATGTGGCAGCGGGGCAGACGGTGCTGCAGGTGGAAGGGCAGGGCCATGTGCAACTGGTCGCCACGCTGCCGGCAGCTGCCGGCCCCGATCTGGTGCCCGGGCAAACCGTGCGCGCGCGTCTGGCTGATGTAGGCGCCTTGCCGATCGCGCTGCGTGTGCGCAGTCTTTCCAACCGCCTGGACAATGCCGCAACGGTACAGGCGTTGCTCGAGCCGGTCGCTGTAGCGCCTGCGCTGCGCAGCGGCGACAGCGTGCTGCTGGCATTGCCCACACGTGCCGCTTCCACGCCCAGCGTGCCGTTGTCGGCGGTCGTGCCGTGGCTCAATCGGCAACAGGCCAGCGTGTTCGTTTACCAGCCGGCGAAGCGGGCCGTGATCGAACGTGCGGTCGACCTGGGGACGATCGTCGGCGAGCGCGTCCAGATCCTGCGCGGGCTGCGTGCAGGCGAGCAGGTCGTCAGCGCCGGGGTGGGCTTTCTGGTGAGCGGCCAGCCGGTGACACCACTGCAGGTACAGACCCAACTGAGCGGAGGTCGCTTGCCATGAAGCTGACCCAGATGGCGATGCGCTCGAGCCGGCTGACGTTGTTTGCGGCAGCGCTGATCCTGATCGGCGGCATCGTGGCGTTTGTCGGCTTCCCCTCGCAGGAAGAACCGTCGGTGACCGTGCGCGACACGCTGGTCTCGGTGGCCTATCCCGGCATGCCCAGCGAGCAGGTGGAGAACCTGCTGGCGCGCCCGGTTGAAGCGCAGCTGCGTGAGCTGGCCGGCATCAAGCGCATCGTCACCACGGTACGCCCGGGCAGCGCGATCGTGCAGCTGACCGCCTACGACGATGTGCAGGATTTGCCAGCGCTCTGGCAGCATGTGCGCGCCAAGGCCGCAGAGGCCGGTGCGCAATTGCCTGCCGGCACGCTTGGTCCGTTCGTCGACGACGACTTCGGGCGCGTGTCGGTGGCCTCGATTGCAGTCACCGCGCCAGGCTTTTCGATGAGCGAAATGCGCGGCCCGCTGCGGCGCATGCGCGAGCAGTTGTATGGCGTGCCCGGCGTGGAGCAGGTGAAGGTGTTCGGCCTGCAGGACGAACGCGTGTACGTGTCGTTTGATCGCGCGCGCCTGCTGGCGAGCGGCCTGACCCCGTCCAGCGTGATGGCGCAATTGCGCGCGCAGAATGTGGTGGGCTCCGGCGGACAGGTGGCGGTGTCCGGATTGGCGCTGACCGTGGCCACGTCCGGCGAAATCCGCACGCCCGGGCAGTTGCGCGGCGTTCTGCTGAGCGTACCGGGCGCTTCTGTCGGCGGTAGCCGCGAAGTGACCCTGGGCGAGCTGGCACAGGTGCAGGTGATGCCGGCCGACCCGCCGCAAAGCGCGGCCGTTTACCAGGGCCAGCCGGCGGTGGTGGTCTCGGTGTCGATGCAGCCCGGCAGCAATATCGCCGATGTCGGCAAGGCGCTGCGCGCCAAGCTCGACGACACCGCGCGCCAGCTGCCTGTCGGCTTCACCCAGCACGTGGTGAGCTTTCAGGCCGATGTGGTCGAGCGCGAGATGGGCAAGATGCATCACGTCATGGGCGAGACCATTGTCATCGTCATGGCGGTGGTGATGCTGTTTCTGGGCTGGCGCACCGGCTTGATCGTCGGCGCGATCGTGCCGCTCACCATCTTCGCTTCGCTGATCGTCATGCGCGTGCTGGACGTGGAGCTGCAGACGGTCTCGATTGCCGCCATTATTCTTGCGCTGGGCTTGTTGGTGGACAACGGCATCGTCATTGCCGAAGACATCGAGCGCCGTCTGGTGGCCGGCGAGGAACGCCGCCAGGCCTGTATCGATGCGGGCCGAACGTTGGCGACGCCCTTGCTGACTTCGTCGTTGGTCATCGTGCTGGCGTTCTCACCATTCTTCTTCGGCCAGACCAGCACCAACGAATATCTGCGCTCGCTGGCCATCGTGCTGGGCGTGACGCTGCTCGGGTCGTGGTTGCTGAGCATCACGGTGACGCCGCTGCTGTGCATGTACTTCGCCAAGGTGCATGTCACCAAGCGCGATGAAGCCGAATCGCGGTTCTATCGCGGCTACCGCCGTGTGATCGAACGTGTGCTGCAGCACAAGGCGCTGTTTATCTGCGCCATGGCGGCGATGCTGGCGTTGGCGATCACCGTGCTGGTATCGATTCCGTACGATTTCCTGCCCAAGTCCGATCGCCTGCAGTTCCAGATGCCGGTGACCTTGCAGGCGGGCAGCGACGCACGCGAAACCCTGCGCACGGTGAGCGAACTCAGCCGCTGGCTGGGCGACCGCCGCGCCAACCCCGAGGTGGTGGACAGCATCGGCTATGTCGCCGATGGTGGGCCGCGCATCGTGTTGGGCCTGAACCCGCTGCTGCCGGCCGCCAACCAGGCGTACTTCACGGTCAGCGTGCGGCCGGGCACCGACATCGATGCGGTGATCGCACGGGTCCGCACGCATGTGCGCAGCCATTTCCCCGCGCTGCGTGCCGAGCCAAAACGCTTCTCGCTGGGTGCCACCGAAGCCGGCATGGCGGTGTACCGCGTGATGGGCCCGGACGAAGCCGTGTTGCGTCGCAGCGCCGCTGCCATTGCCAGGGCGTTGCGGGCGGTGCCGGGCACCGTGGATGTGCAGGACGATTGGCAAGCGCGCATTCCGCGCTATGTGGTGCAGGTAGACCAGCTCAAGGCGCGCCGCGCCGGGGTGAGCAGCGAGGACATCGCGCAGGCATTGCAGGGGCGCTACAGCGGTGTGGACGCCACGTTGATCCGTGACGATGGCACCGATGTGCCGGTGATCGTGCGCGGTAGCGCACAGGAGCGCGCCGCCAACGGCAATCCGGCCGATACGCTGGTGTATCCGCAGGCAGGCGGCGCGCCGGTGCCGCTGGCGGCGATCGCCACGGTGCTGCGCGACAGCGAGCCGTCGGCGATCCAGCGGCGCAACCTCAGCCGTGCCATCACCGTCACTGCGCGCAATCTGCAACTGACCGCGACCGAGATCGTCGAACGACTGTCCGCGCCAATCGCTGCGCTCAAACTGCCACCTGGCTACCGTGTGGAGATTGGCGGTGAGCTGGAGGATTCGGCCGAAGCCAATCAGGCCTTGCTGCACTACATGCCGCATGCGCTGGGCGCGATCCTGTTGCTGTTCGTGTGGCAGTTCAACTCGTTCCGCAAATTGTGCATCGTGCTGTCGGCGGTGCCGTTCGTGTTGATCGGCGCGGCGCTGGCGCTGGTGCTCACCGGCTACCCGTTTGGCTTCATGGCGACGTTCGGTTTGCTGGCGCTGGCCGGCATCATCGTCAACAACGCGGTGTTGCTGCTGCAACGCATCGAGGCCGAACTTGCCGATGGCCTGCCACGCCGCGAGGCGGTGGTGGCCGCTGCGGTCAAACGGCTGCGTCCGATCGTCATGACCAAGCTCACCTGCATCGTCGGCCTGGTACCGCTGATGCTGTTCGCCGGCCCGCTGTGGACCGGGATGGCGATCACCATGATCGGTGGGTTGGCGTTGGGCACGTTGGTCACGCTGGGCCTGATTCCGATCCTGTACGACCTGCTGTTCGGTCTGCGCATGCGTCGCGGTGCCTGAGCTGCGCCTGCATTCGTCGGCCCTGCACGCCATACTCGCGGGCAGGCAGCAACAAACACGACACGATGACCAAGGCAAAAAAGAAGGCCACACAGCAGCCGGTGCAGGCACCGGTGTATCAACTGCATGTGGCATTGACCGGCAGTGCGCCGTTGATCTGGCGGCGCCTGCTGGTGTCGGGCGCGGCGCGCCTGGCCACGCTGCATCGCGTCTTGCAGCCGGTGATGGGCTGGAATAACACGCATCCCTACGAGTTCGACCTGGGCGTGGGGCGTTATGGCGAATCCGGGCTGGATGTGCCGGAGCGTCCACGGCTCAAACATGCTGGTCGTGTCACCCTGGAAAGCGCCCTGGGCCAACTGGAAAGCTTCGATTATTTCTACGGCGCCGGGCAGGGCTGGCAGCATCGCTTGCAGGTGGAAGCGTTGCTGCCGCCGGATGCCGGCCTGCGTGTGGCGCGCTGTGTGGAGGGCGTCAACGCCTGCCCGCCAGGGAGCAGCGGCGGCATTGACGACTATCAGACGCTGTTGCAGATCCTCGCCGACCCGGACCACGCGCAGCATGTGCAGGAATTGGCGACCTTGGGCGGGCGCTTCGAACCCGGGCATTTCGATCTGGCACAGGTCAACCGCGTGCTGGCGCGCGTGCGCGAGTAAGGCATGCGCGCCTGATCGTGGAATGCGCTGAAAACCGCGGCTTTTGCGCGCCATTGCGGCCCGACCAGCGCCACTGCGGCTTGACGCCCGATCGTTTAGCCTGAGCCCCCGGTTTTTCAGACGTTTGCGCAATGTTCCGCTGGTTCGAGTCCCTGATCGATATTTTCCCGCCCATCGAGCGGGAGATGCCGCCACGCAGTGTGTGGCGCTTTTATCTGCATTACCTGCGGCCCTTGTGGCCGATCCTGCTGGCCACGTTGATCGCCGGGCTGCTGCTGGCGTTGGTGGAAGTGGCGATGTTCGACTTTCTCGGTCGCATCGTCGACATGCTGTCCGACAAACCGGGACCGGACTTTTTCCGGCTCCATGCAGGCGAACTGATCTGGATGGCGGTGATCACGCTGGTCGCGCGGCCATTTTTCACGGGCTTGCACAATCTGCTGGTCAATCAGGCGATCGTGCCGGGCCTGAGCAACCGTTCGCGCTGGCTGATGCACAACTATGTGGTGCGCCAGAGCCTGGCCTTCTTCAACAACGACTTTGCCGGGCGCATCGCCAATCGCGTGATGCAGACCGGCACCTCGCTGCGCGAATCGGCTGTGCAGATGGTGGATGCGCTGTGGTACATCGTGGTCTACACCGGCAGCGCACTGTGGTTGTTCGCGCAGGCCGACACGTGGCTGATGGCGCCTCTGCTGATCTGGCTGGTGGTGTACGTGGCGCTGATGGCGTTCTTCGTGCCACGCATGAAGGCGCGCGCATGGATTGCATCGGACGCGCGCTCCAAGGCGACCGGTCGCATTGTCGACGGTTACACCAATATCTCCACGCTCAAGTTATTCGCTCATGCCGGCCGCGAACAGGCCTATGTGCGCGATGCCATCGACCAGATGGCGGTGAAGCATCGCGAGCAGACCCGGGTGACCACCGCCATGGACACCGCCATCGCGGTGGCGAACGGCTTTTTGATCGTGGGCACCTGCGCGCTGGCGCTGTGGTTGTGGAGCCGTGGGCAGATCAGTGTGGGCGCGATCACGTTGGCCACCGGCTTGGTGATCCGCATCCAGAACATGTCCGGCTGGATCATGTGGACGGTGAATGGCATCTTCGAAGATATCGGCACCGTCCAGGACGGCATGCAGACCATCTCGCAACCGGTGCAGGTGCAGGACGCACCGGATGCGTTGCCGCTGCAGGTGACCCAGGGGCAGGTGCAGTTCGAACACATCCACTTTCATTACGGCAAACGCGGCGGCGTGATTGCGGGGCTGGATCTGCAGGTGCGTGCCGGTGAAAAGATCGGCCTGGTCGGGCCCTCCGGCGCCGGCAAATCCACCTTGGTCAACGTGTTGCTGCGGTTGTACGACCTGGAGCAGGGCCGCATCCTGATCGACGGGCAGGACATCGCAAGTGTGACTCAGGACAGCCTGCGCGGCCAGATCGGCCTGGTGACGCAGGACACCTCGCTGTTGCATCGTTCGATCCGTGACAACCTGCTCTACGGGCGCCCGCAAGCCAGCGAGGCGCAGATTCTCGACGCCGTGCGCAAGGCACGCGCCGATACTTTCATCGACACGCTGATCGATGGCGAAGGCCGCAGCGGCTTCGATGCGCATGTGGGCGAGCGTGGGGTCAAACTCTCAGGCGGTCAGCGCCAGCGCATTGCGATTGCGCGGGTGCTGCTGAAGGACGCGCCGATCCTGGTGTTGGACGAAGCAACGTCGGCGCTGGATTCGGAAGTGGAGGCCGCGATCCAGGACAGCCTGGAGGCGTTGATGGGCAACAAGACCGTGATCGCCATTGCGCACCGACTTTCCACCATCGCACGCATGGACCGGCTGGTGGTGATGGACGACGGCAAGATTGTCGAGTCAGGCACGCATGCGGAACTGATCGCACATGGTGGCTTGTACGCGCGCTTGTGGGCGAGGCAGACCGATGGGTTCGTTGCGGCGGATGCGTGACGGAAAAAGCGACGCGTGAGGACACCCAACTGGGTGCGTGTGGCTTGAAAACTTGCCAATGGAAATTAGGGCCTGTTAACACATTCGAAGCCCATCAACGACCAGAACGAAGCTGAGGAAGCCAAGGAACATGACATCCAGCTTCTCGAAGCGCGTGAAAATCCGTCGGTAGCCCTTCAAGCGACGGAACAGCCTCTCCACTTCGTTGCGCCGCTTGTACATTTCCTTGTCGTACTCCCAAGGATCGACCCGATTGGACTTGGGTGGAACCACCGGCACGAAGCCAAGATCGAGCGCCAACTGGCGGGTTTCATTGCCTTCGTAAGCGCGATCCATCAGCAGATGAACCGGCCGCTCCACTGGCCCCAGGTGTTCAAGCAACGCGCGGCCTGCGGGT